>JAUWOX010000101.1 GCA_030611905.1 bacterium | reverse complement strand
TATCTTAAAATTCTTTTCCCAAACAGAATAGTAGAGCTTGATTTAGATTCAGCTTGGCGGGGAATGAGAGATGAGCTAGAAATTTATCGTCAGAATAAGGAGTGGCGAGCTTTTGCAGATCGAGTCATGTATATTAAAATTCTTTTTCCAGATAGGGTATCAGAGTTTGGCTTGAATGATTCAGCTTGGCAGGGAATGAAAGATAAATTAGAAAGTTATCGCCAGATTAATTGGCGAGCTTTTGCAGATCTAGCCATGCGTCTTAAAATCTTAGCAGCTGATGAAGTAAAGGTGACTGATCAGGGATTAGAGATTATAATGAGGAAAGAGAGTTTCAAGCAAGAGAAAAAGTCACGACCAGAGAGAAAAAACTTTTAATATTTAGTACAATGGGAATAAGAAAACATTTTGAAAAAAAGCCATCTGGCGAAGATCTAAAGCTTCAGGATTTTAGTTTAGAACAAGAAGAAAACTCGGAATTAAAATTTAATCCTGAAACAGAAATCTCAGAGACTGATTGGCAGGGAATGAAAGATAAATTAGAACGTAATCGTCAGAATAATAATTGGTGGGCTTTTGCAAATCAAGCCACGTATCTTAAAATCCTTTTTCCAGACAAAACAGTGGAGCTTGATTTAAATGATTTGGTTTGGCAGGGAATGAAAGATAAATTAGAAAGTGATCGTCAAAATAATAATTGGTGGGCTTTTGCAGCTCATGCCATGCGTCTTAAAATTCTTTTTCCAGACAAGACAGCAGGGCTTGATTTGAATGATTCGGCTTGGCAGGGAATGAAGGATGTATTAGAAAGTGATCGTTAGAATAATAATTGGTGGGATTTTGCAAATCAAGCCATGAATTTTAAAATCCTAGCGGCTGATGAGGTGAAAGTGACTGATCGAGGATTAGAGATAGCAATGAAAAAAGAGGATTTTAAACAAACAAAGAAACCGCGGCCAGAGAGAAGGGCTTTTTAGAAATCTAAAAAATAATAGATTAAAATTTTATGTCATTAGTACGAAGAGTGGCGCATAATACTCTAATACAATTTGTTGGCAAGGCCATTGGAATGGTCTTGGCTTTGATTACGGTGGGAATAATGCTGCGATATTTGGGGCAGACTGGCTTTGGTGAATACACAACGATTATTGCTTATTTGTCTATTTTTTCTATTATGGCTGATTTAGGTTTGTATTTAGTGGTAACTCGTGAAATTTCTAGGAAAGGTGTAAATCAGGATAAAACTGTGAGTAATGCTTTAACGATAAAAGCTTTGTCGGGAGTAATAGTTTTGTCTTTTGCTTCAGTCGTAGTTTGGTTTTTTCCTTATGCTGATATAGTTAAATATGGTGTTTTGGTTGGCGCTTTTTCATTTTTGTTTGTCCTTATGAACCAGACATTAATTGGTGTATTTCAAAAGTATTTTGCAATGTACAAGGTGGCAATTGCTGAGGTGGTCGGTCGAGTGGTTTGGTTGGTAGTAGTGGTATTGGTAGTTTATTTTCAAGCTTCGTTGTTATATATGATTTTTGGAATTGCGCTGGCTAATTTTGTTAATTTTTTGATCGTTTTTATATTTTCTAGAAAGTATGTCAAGGTCAAGCCGGAGTTTGATTTTAAAGAATGGAAAAGGATTTTGATAGTTGCTGCTCCTCTTGCTTTTTCAGTTGTTTTTAATTTAGTCTATTTTAAGATTGATACTTTGTTTTTATCGTTGATGAAGCCGGAGCAGGATGTAGGGATCTATGGAGCGTCTTATAAGGTCTTGGAGGCCTTGATTACTTTTGCAGCTATTTTTGCTGGTTTGCTTTTGCCGGTGATGTCTAAATATTTTGTAGAGAATAAAAAGAAGTTTGCTGATGTTTATAAAAAAGGGTTTGATATTTTGATTATTTTTGTAATACCTTTGATTGTGGGAACTTTGTTCTTGGCTAATCCGATAATGAGTTTTTTTGGCGGGTCGCAGTTTGCTGAATCGGGGGGAGTTTTGAAGATTTTGATTTTTGCTACTGGAGCAATCTTCTTTTCCCATTTGTTTGGGAATGCGGCCGTGGCCTCTAATCAACAAAAGAAGCTAATGTGGGTATATATTTTTACTGCAATATTGGCTGTAGTATTAAATTTGCTTTTGATTCCTAAATTTTCATATTATGGAGCAGCTGTTTCCACGGTTGTTTCGGAGATAGTGGTAACTTTTTTAACAGCCATAGTAGTTTGGAGAGTGGTGGGAGTTGGTTTGAATTTTGTGGCTTTTGGAAAAACTTTAATAGCTACTGGAGTAATGGCTTTGGCTTTATGGATTATGCCCGATTGGAACTTCTTTATTCAGATAATAATTGCAATAGTTTGTTATTTTGCAGTGGCTTTTTCGATTAAGGCAATTTCAATAAAGACTGTTTTCGAGGTTATAAAATTAAAAGAAGCTCAAAATGAAGATAGCAATTGATACGCAGACAACTTTGGGGAGGAAGAGTGGGTTCGGTTTTTATGTTGAAAATTTGGTTAAGAATTTAGAAAGAATTGATAAAGAGAATGATTATTCGTTAATTAACAAGGGGACAGAAGAAGATCTAAATAGTCCGCAGAGATTTTGGTGGGATCAAGCTGGATTTTTAAAGAAAGCTAAAAAATTAAAAGCCGATGTTTTGCATCAGCCTTGTTTTTCTTTGCCAGTTTTTGGCAAGATGAAAAAAATAGTGACAGTTCATGATTTGATTCCAATTAGGTTTCCTAAAAATTTGAATTGGCCATCAAGAATGTTTTTTACAAAATGGATGCCTTATACTTATAAATTTGCAGATAGGATTATTACTATTTCTGAAAGTACGAAAAAGGATTTAATTGATATTTTGAAATTGGATTCGGACAAGATTAAAGTAATTTATGAAGCAGCTGGAGATGAATATAGGGTGGTTGAAGATTTCGATAGGATTAAGGTAGTTAAGGATAAATATAAGATTGAAGGGCCGTATATTTTGAATGTGGGGACGCTTGAACCGAGGAAGAATTTGGAATTTTTGATTAAAGTTTTTGCGGGCGTGGTTAAGGATAAGGATATAGGGCATAAATTGGTTTTGGTGGGAAAAAAGGGATGGGGATATGAAATGATGTTTGATCTGATAAAGAAGCTGGATCTTGAAGAACGAGTGATATGGACTGATTATGTTGAGGATGGGGATTTGCCATATCTTTATAGTGGAGCGGATTTATTTGTCTTTCCGTCTAAATATGAAGGATTTGGCTTGCCCTTATTAGAAGCAATGTCTTGTGGCGTGCCAGTAATTTCTTCAAACACTTCTTCGATGCCAGAAGTAGTGGGAGAGGTTGGGATTTTGATTTCCCCCGATCATGAAAATGAATGGGTTGAAAATATAATTAAGGTGTTGGGAAATAGCGAAAAACAGAGGGAGATGAAGAGTCAGGGATTGAAGAGAGCTGGAGAATTCTCTTGGGAAAAGTGCGCTAGAGAGACTTTGGACGTTTATAATAGTTTTAAATAAAATAAAATGAAAAAATTTATTGTCTCTGGAGTGATAGTTGGGATTATTTTTGCTGGTGGTATTTTTGTTTCGAATAAGGCTTTGGCGCGCAGACGTCTTGGCAAGGTGAAGAATGTAAGAGTAGTTAAGAGATATCCAAAAAGAATTAAGCTGAGATGGAAAAAGGTAAAGCGTACCAAGTATTATCAGGTGAGGGTTTTGCGTAAAAAATCAAATGGTAAATATCGAATTTTAAAAAGTGTAAAGGCAAAAAAGGCCAGGACCAAAAAGATGGTCAAAAAGCTTACTCCTGGAAAGCGGTATTATTTTCGTGTGCGTGCTTGTAAAAAAAGGATTTGTGGAAGATGGTCAAAGCGAAAAAGTGCTAGAACTTTGGGACCAGAAATCGAGGAAGATAATGGAGAGGAATATGAATTTGTATTAAATAATTTGATTGTTGATTTTGGTAGGTATGATCCGGTAACAGGTAGGGCTGGCGCATTCAAGTTTCATGGAGGATTGGAATATGTATTTCTTGAATTTGGACATGTAACTGATGGGGATAAAATATTGCCAACTTTTGAATATATAGTTGATTCGAGCGCGAATGTATATGCGCCAATGGATGGGGTAATAAATACATTTGTGTATCAAGAGGATAGTAGTGATTATCAAATAACTATGAACGTTGATGATAATCCATCTCAGGTGACAGTTGGGCTTGACCATGTCTTGAATCCGCGGGTATCGCTTGGTCAGTCCGTAAGCGCAGGCGATGTAATTGGAAATCCTGGTACTCATAGCTGGGATGGTTATGGTCGAGTGGAGCTTGAAATATATGGAGACAATTATATGCATTGTCCTTTTGAATATTTTGATGCTAATTTAAATAATGAGTATCAACAGAAAGTGTGGGATTTAATGGATGATTGGGAGGATTTCCGAGGCATGTATAATCTTTATGATCAGG
>JAUWOX010000093.1 GCA_030611905.1 bacterium | reverse complement strand
AAGGTTTTTAATGAATTAGGGCTGAATTTAGGGGACCATATATTATATGATGCTTTTGGAGGCGTATTTGATCTATCAGAGACTTCTAAGCTTGGTTGGTTTAATAAAAAAATGTTGAATATGGCAAAAAAATCCTCAACCACGAATTACTTCAATTGGGCCATAAACAAATTGAATCAACTCCCAGAAATAAAACTAAACAAGCTTTGAAAAAACTAAATTACAAAAACTTGGACGGCATATTAGCCGCCCTTGGAGAAGGAGAAATTAATCTCAATCAAATCGTTAAAGCTTTATATCAGGAAAAAGAAATACTAAAAAAATCAGAGAAAAAATTCTTCTTTTTTGGAAAAGAAACACAACACCGAGCTATTATCTCCTCAACTGGCGGTTTTCTAACCAAGATCGCAAAATGCTGCAACCCCACAATAAAAAACAAAATTAAAGCTCATATCACACGCTCCCAAGGAGCCAGTATTCACAAATGCAACTGCCCCGAATTACTAAAAACTGAAAAAGGCCGGATTGCCAATGCTCATTGGGATATAGAAAAAAAACTTAATGCTAAAATTGAATTAGAAACAATTAATCGAATTGGACTAATGAAAGACATAACAATAGTTCTCAGCGACTTTAGCATAAACATTGATCATCTCCATTCCAGAGCAAACCTTAAAAAAGACACCGTCTTAATTTGCATTGATTTAGAAATAAAAAATCTCGATCAATTTGTCAAGATCCTTCAAAAATTAGAAAAAGTAAACGGAATTATTAACGTCAAAAGAATTTAATCATTATCGCCCACAAATAACTTCTATAATATTCCCCAATTCTTCGCTAGAAAAAAAATCAACAATAATTTTTCCAGACTTTCCAGATT
The DNA here is from genome assembly GCA_030611905.1 of bacterium. Classification (GTDB taxonomy): domain Bacteria; phylum Patescibacteriota; class JABMPQ01; order JABMPQ01; family JAQVVF01; genus JAUWOX01. Next base: position 3,726 of record JAUWOX010000093.1, on the reverse strand, counting down.
TTTTAATTTCTACTTTAGTCCCAAGGGCTGAAGATAAATTTTCCTCATAATTTACAATTTGGGAAATTTTTTTATTCAAATTTCTAGAATGCCCCTTTATTTTAACTTTCTTAGCTCCAGACTCCGCATCTCGCACTGTCAAATTACCATACAAAATTTTTTTCAATAGAGCAATCTGCTCTTTTCCATCTTTTAAACTTAGAATAACCTTAGCGTGACCAAAAGAAATTTTCCTCTCAAAAATACATTTCTGAACTTCCTCCGGCAAAGTCAACAATCTCAATGTATTTGTCACAAACGCACGACTCTTTCCGACTCTTTTTGCCACATCATTTTGTTTTAAATTGAACTCATCAATCAAGCTACTATAAGCCAAAGCTTCTTCGATTGAATTAAGATCTTCCCGCTGCACATTTTCAACTAAAGCCATCTCTAATTTTTGTTGTTCTGAGACCATCCTAACAATAACCGGCACTATCTTTAAATCAAGCAATTTTGATGCCTGTAATCGCCGTTCACCTGCCAATAACTGATATTTATTATCACCCAATTTTGTAACAATTAGAGGTTGCAAAATACCATGTTCTTTTATAGAATCAGCCAAATCCTGCAACTGCTGCAAATTAAAATCTTTTCTCGGCTGATGAGGGTTTGGTTCGACAAGATTTATCTCTACATCAACCACGGCCTCTCTCAAAGAAGGAGAAAAACGCTTAAGTCTTTCTGATGGAATATGACCACTATCGCCAGCATTTTCTTTCTGACTTCTTTTTAAGAATTGATTTTTCTTTAAAGGAATTAATGATTCAAGACCTTTTCCTAAACTCTTCTTTAACATTAATTTTAATATTACTTTTTGAATTAATCTCAGCTATTATATCCAGAACTTCTTCCCCCAATCGCCTATAAGCCCTAGCGCCTTTCGACCAAGATGCATATTGCAATACTGACTTTCCAAAACTAGGCGCCTCCGCCAATCTAACATTTCTCGGAATAATCGATTCGAAAACTCGATAAGGAAATTTATTTTGTACCTCCTGAACTACCTCAGAAGAAAGTTTAATCCTTTTATCATGCATTGTCAACAACACTCCCAATATTTCTAGACTTGGTTGTAAATTTTCTTTAACTAATTCAATAGTTTTAAGTAATTGACCCAATCCCTCCAAGGCATAATATTCACATTGAACCGGAATCAACACAAAACCAGAAGCCACCAAGCTATTTATTGTTAAAAGTCCTAGAGAAGGCGGACAATCAATTAATACAAAATCAAAATCATCCTCTAAGGCCTCCAGAACATTCTTCAAACGAAATTCTCTATCTTCAAAATTAACCAACTCAATACCAGCCCCGGCCAAAGATTGATTCGTTGGCAAAACAAACAAATTTTTGACATAAGACTTCTTTATAACATCCTTAACATCTCTTTCTCCAGTCAAGGCTTCATAAACACCCTTACTCTTCTCGCCATTCTTTACCCCCACGCCAGAACTAGCGTTACCTTGAGGATCAAAATCAATCAAAAGAACTTTCTTCCCCGCCTCTGCTAAAACAGCCGAAAAATTAACGGCTGTTGTCGTCTTTCCAGTTCCCCCTTTTTGATTTACGATTGATATTACTTGCATCTTTTATAACATAATAACATATCCAACCCAGATTGACAACAAGGATAAAATGACTTAAAATAAACATTAAGACATGCCGAAGTGGCGGAATTGGCAGACGCGCACGACTCAAAATCGTGTGAGCTTTGCTCATGAGGGTTCGACTCCCTCCTTCGGCATTAAAAGACGACTCAAATAATGAGCCGTTTTTTATTATTTTTTCATCAATATCTTAGTTAATCCCAGTTATCTTGAAATCACTACAAAGACCCTTCACTTTTTTATGTATCTTTTCCAATTCATTCTTATTATCCACATTCTCACTAACTCTCTTTATCCACCCAGCAATCAATCCCATCTCCTTCTCTTTCATTCCCAAAGTCGTCACCGCCGGCGTTCCAATTCTAATTCCAGATGGATCAAAAGGCGATCGTTTATCATATGGCACCGTATTGGCATTACAGTAAATTCCTGCTCGCGCCAAAGCCATCGCCATCTGCTTCCCCGATAAACTCTTATTAGTCATGTCAATCAAAATCAAATGATTATCAGTTCCCCCTGTCACCAAATTAAACCCATAACCCAATAATTCCTTCGCTAAAATCCTGGCATTTTCTACCACTTGTTTAGCATATTTTTTAAATCCAACACCTGAAGCCTCTTTTAATGCTACAGCGATTGCAGCCGTTGTATTATTATGCGGCCCTCCCTGCAATCCTGGAAAGACAGCTCGGTCAACAGCCTTAGCATATTTTTTATTACACAAAATCATTGCCCCCCTCGGACCACGCAAAGATTTATGAGTTGTCGTAGTTATTATATCAGCATAAGAAACAGGACTCTGATGAACACCACCAGCCACTAAACCAGCAATATGAGCCATATCAGCCATAAAATATGCTCCAACCTTATCAGCTACCTCCTTGAACTTCTTAAAATCAATTTTTCTCGGATAAGCCGTAGCCCCAGCGACTATTATTCTAGGCTTTTCTTTTTTAGCCAAACGATAAATCGCATCATAATCTAAAAGATTTGTTTTTTTATCAACCACATATTGTACTGGCTTCCAAAACTTAGCTGATGCAGACACCTTCCATCCATGGGTCAAATGCCCTCCATGCGGCAAACTCATACCCATAATTTTTTCACCAACCGGCACCAATGCTAAATATGCAGCCAAATTTGCTGGCGATCCAGAATAAGGTTGGACATTAACATGATCAACCTTAAATAATTTTTTTGCTCGGGCAATTGCAACTTCTTCAATTGAGTCAATAAACTCCTGTCCTTCATAATATCTTTTCTTTGAATACCCTTCTGAATATTTATTCGTCAAAACAGAACCAGTTGCTTCTAAAACGGCTTTTGACACATAATTCTCTGACGGAATCAACCGTACACTTTCCTTCTGTCTCTCCTTTTCTTTTTGAATCAAGCTATAAATTTTAGAATCAACTTTTTTTAACATAAAGATTATCGAAAATTAGTGATTATATAAATAAATATAATAAACTCGCCGCAGCCGCTGGAATAAACGCATACGCAATATTATCCGTAAAACAAAATATAACAAGAATTATCAAAGCAATCAAGGTCTTTCCCAAATTAAGACCTAAATCAGCAACAATAATTGTCTTCATATAATTTTTCGTCCGCCGTGCTCTTGCATAAACCAAAGAAAAAACCGGCACATCCACCGAATTTCTAAGCATCTTTGAAGCCATGTCTGTCAAAAAAACAAACATCGGCGTTATAGCAAAGATCCTACTTATCCAAATAAAAGAATGCAAAATTGCACTACCACGAATTAAAGCCTTTTCATTATACTTGTCAACGATCTTTCCAACAATTAAAACAAAAATAACCGTAACTAAAGTTGCTCCTCCCACCAAAAGTCCAATATAAAAATAAGTTTGGATTATAGTATAAATAAACAACGGCCAAATACAAACCGCTACCCATTGCTCACCAAAACCCATCATCCCAAACATCCGTTTAATTGTTCCCTTTAAAAACAACTGCCTAAAACCATACCAATAAGAAAAATTACCTGGCTCAAATCTCTCCTTCGTAGAAAATAATGGAATAATTGAAGCAAACATAACCGCTGCAAAAGCAA
>JAUWOX010000043.1 GCA_030611905.1 bacterium | reverse complement strand
GTTCTAGTTCGTAAATTTAGGGCTTTTAAGAATAAATATAAAGGCGGGGTTGATGTCGCTTGTGGCGATATTAATGGTGATGGACGAGTTGAGATTGCGGTTTCCAAGCTGACCAAGAAAAAGGCCAAGGTAAAAGTTTTTCGATATGATGGAAAGGATGTTTATTTCGATAAGAATGTTTTTCCAAAAAAGAAAGGTGGCGCAACAGTGACTTTTGGCGATATTAATGGTGATGGCAATGATGAATTGATTGCAGGTACGGGCGAGGGTATTAGGAGTAAAATAAAATTGTATGATGTGTTTACAGATAATGATAATGGTGAATTGTTGTCGATAAAATATTTTCCATTTAAAAAGAAGGTTGAAACCGGAGTAGATGTGGCAGGTGGTGATGTTGATGGGGATGGCGTAGAGGAGATTGGTGTGTCAAGATTGACAGGCAAGAAATCTAAGGTTAAGGTTTATGAATATAATAATGCTAGAACGATTAATGGACGATTTAAGGCTTTTAGTGATAAACATAAAGTTGGAGTAAATATTGAGATGTTTGACATAGATTCTGATGGCGCGGAAGAAATTATTACAGGGATGAGTGAAGGGAAAAAGAGCAAGCCAAAATTACGAGTTTATAAGTATAATGGAGATAGGGCAGTGAGTCCATTTTTGGCTTATAAAAAGAAGTTTAAGGGAGGAGTTATGGGAGTCGGAGTTAATGAGTAAAATTTTTTTAATGAGTAAATTTTTTGAAAAAAAATGTAAAAAGAATGTTGAATTAGCGCCATATACGACTTTTAAGATTGGTGGTTTGGCGGATTATTTTTGTGTTGCAAAAAATGCTGACGATTTGGTTGAAGCGGCTAAATTTGCAAAGGAAAAAGGCCTCAATTATTATATTTTGTCTGGGGGGAGTAATGTTTTGATCCCTGATGAGGGCTTTCGGGGATTAGTAATTAAAGTTAAAAGTTCAAAGTTAAAAGTTCAAAGTGATTTAGTCGATGTTGATGCTGGAGTTGGTTTGGGGCAATTAGTTAATGCTTGTTTGGAAAACGGCTTGTGTGGTCTAGAATTTTTGGCTGGGATTCCTGGAACTGTTGGTGGGTCTGTTTATGGAAATGCTGGGGCGTATGGAAAGGAGATTAAGGATTATTTAATGAGTGTGAGGTATTTAGATCTAGACAAGCTGGAGATTAAAGAAGTGCTGTCTGATGATTTAAAGTTTAGGTATCGATATAGTGAGTTTTGTAATAAAAATAGATTTATTTTGTCAGTGAAATTTAGGCTGGATAGATGTGATAATGTTGAAAAAAGCAGAAGTGAGATTAAGAGGATTTTAATGGATCGACGAGAACGGATTCCGGAAGAACCAAGCGCCGGATGTATTTTTAAAAATATAATGGATAATGTAGTGGGTGTTTTGGAAAAATTAGAATTAAGCGAAGAAGATAAAAAGAAGTATTTGGATTATAATAAGGTGCCGGTAGCTATTTTAATTGATCAGGCTGGTTTAAAGGGCAAGCAGGTTGGTGGAGCACGGGTATCTAAAAAGCATGCTAATTTCATTATTAATAAAGGCGAGGCTAAGGCCGAAGATGTGATTAAACTTATTAATCTTATTAAAGATACGGTTAAAAATAAATTTGGTGTTGAGCTGAAATTGGAGATAGTTTTGTTGGATTAAAAAAAGCTCTGTTTAGAGCTTAGAAAAGGAGCAAGCAGATAGCTTTAATGAGTTTTGTAGATACTATTGGTTTGTCGAATCCGTATTGTGCGCCTTCTTGGATAGCTTGTTCTGGTATGTTTTTAGTTCCTGAAACCATAATGATAGGCGTTTGATTTCTTTGATGGCGGAGTAGTTTGATAAGTTCTAGGCCTGTCATTTCCGAATTAGTGCAGTGATCAGTTACGACCAGATCTGGTTTTTTTTCAGCAATGACTAAACATCCTTGCTCGATTGTTGGAGATGTAATTGTTCGTACTTGAAGAGATCTTATTATTAGTTGTAATAATAAGCGTGTGGATGGATCATCTTCGATGACCAATACTATTTTTTTAATGAGCGTTCTCATGTTCCGGTTTTCTCCTTTTCTCCCCCTCATGGTAGTAGTTTTTTATATTAACATTATAATATTAATTTGTCAAATTTTATGAAAATTTCTATTTATTGCAAAAAAATTAAATTAACCGATAAGTTGTACGATTATGTGCATCAGAAGGTTGGAGCGCTTGAACATTACATTGATAATGTGATAGAGTGTTGGGGTGAGTTGGATGAGGATATGGCACAGAAGTCAGGACAGAAATATCGCTGTGAAGTGCAGATGAAAGTACCGCATGGTTCAATACGGGCTGTTAAAATTGGATATGATATTTTTGAAGCGATTGATCTAGTAATACCGAAATTAACTAAGCAGATTGAGAAATATAAAAGGTCGGGAGAATTTGGTCGTGGTGTTAAGGAAAAATTTTAAATTTAAATAAATGGCTTTTACTTTTTTTAAAAAATTTTTTGGTGATCCGAACAAAAAAGTTATTGAGCAATTGCAGCCAATAGTCGAGAAGGTTAATGAGTTAGAGTCTGATATTAAAGAGTTGTCTGATGAAGATTTGAAAGCGAAGACTGGGGAGTTTAGAGAAAGGCTGGGTAAAGACGAAGGTTTGGATGATATTTTACCAGAAGCATTTGCTGTAGTTCGGGAGATAGCTAGGCGTACCACTGGCATGCGTTCTTATGATGTCCAGGTATTGGGTGGGATAGTTCTGCATCAAGGAAAAATTGCAGAAATGAAAACTGGTGAAGGTAAGACTTTGGTGGCAACAATGCCTCTTTATTTGAATGCTTTAGCTGGCAAGGGTGCGCATTTAGTCACTGTTAATGATTATTTGTCGCGACGTGACACTGTTTGGATGGGACAAGTTTATTATGCGCTTGGTTTGAGTGTTGGATGCATTCAGCACGATCAGGCTTTTGTTTATGATCCGAATTTTACGGTTGAAGACAATAATGATTCGGACAAGGAGCGGGATGAGAAGGGAAGCTTCGAAGTTGTCCATGAGTATTTAAGGCCGGTTTCGAGGCGGGAGGCTTATGCGGTTGATATTACTTATGGAACGAATAATGAATTTGGTTTTGATTATTTGAGAGATAATATGGTACAGAATCTAGAAGAAAAAGTTCAGCGGGAATTGAATTATGCTATAGTCGATGAGGTTGATTCGATTTTAATTGATGAAGCTAGGACCCCTCTGATAATTTCTGCGCCAGCTGAAGAAGCAGTGGAAATGTATAATCAGTTTGCGCGGATGATTCCAAAGTTAAAAGAGAATGACGATTATAATATTGATGAAAAAATGCGTTCGGCTACTTTGACTGACAAAGGTATTTCAAAATTGGAGCAGATGTTAGGTGTTAAGAATATTTACGAAGCAAAGGGCATTGAAATGGTGCACCATATTGAGCAGGCTTTGAAAGCTTACACTCTATTTAGAAATGATCGGGACTATGTAGTTAAAGACAATGAAGTAATTATTGTTGATGAATTTACTGGTCGATTAATGCCGGGACGTAGATTTTCCGAGGGTCTTCATCAGGCCTTGGAAGCTAAGGAGGGGGTGACAATTCAGCGAGAATCAAGGACTTTGGCAACTATTACGTTTCAGAATTATTTTAGATTATATGAAAAATTAGCTGGAATGACTGGTACAGCAGCAACTTCGGCAGAGGAATTCGTCAATGTTTATAAATTAGATGTGGTAATGATTCCAACTAACAGGGTTTTAATTCGCAAGAATTTGGAAGATAGGATTTATAAGACTGAACTAGGAAAATTTAAAGCGGTAGCTAGGGATGTTAAAAAGAGGTGTGAAAAAGGACAGCCGGTTTTAATTGGTACGATTTCAATTGAAAAAAATGAAAGATTAGCTGATTTATTGGAACAGTCGGGAGTGCCGGCGCAGATTTTGAATGCTAAAAATCATGAAAAGGAGGCAAAAATTTTAGCGCAGGCGGGGAAACGAGGCGCTGTAACCGTAGCAACAAATATGGCTGGTCGGGGTGTTGATATTATTTTAGGGGGTAATCCGCCAGATAAAGCAGAAGCCGAGAAAGTAAAATCTTTGGGCGGTCTTCATGTTATTGGCACTGAAAGGCATGATGCAAGAAGAGTTGATAATCAATTACGTGGTCGAGCTGGTCGTCAGGGTGATCCAGGATCTTCCCGGTTTTATGAATCAATGGAAGATGATTTAATGCGATTATTTGGATCTGATCGAATGAAAGCAATGATGGAGACTTTGCGAGTGCCCGATGATCAACCAATTGAACATGGACTAATTTCAAAGTCAATTGAATCAGCGCAGAAGAAAGTTGAAGGAAATAATTTTGATACGAGAAAGCATGTTTTGGAGTATGATGATGTAATGAATAAGCATCGGGAGGTTATTTATAAAAAACGGAATGCTGTACTTGAAGCTTGGGAGCAAGAAAAATCTCAAATCCCAAATCCTAAATCCCAAACCTTGCTTACCGGCAGGCAGGCAAATTCCAAATTACAAATTTTGAAAAAGCCGATTAAAACTTTGCGGGATATGGTGTTGGAGATGGTGGAAAAGGAAATTGAGCAGGTGGTGATGAATCATACAGCGGATGAGAATGTGGAAAATTGGAATTGTGAAGAGATTTTTGAAACAATGAATACTATTTTTCCGGTGCCGGATAAAGTTCATTTGAAATTAGAGGATCTAGCCAAAAAGGCTGGTAGCGAGAAAAATGGGGCAGAAGCAAGGACAGTGATTATTGATTATCTATTTGATTTAGCTAAAGTTGCTTATACTGCCAAAGAGGAGGAAGTCGGTTTGGAAGTTATGAAGGAAATTGACAAGGCAGTTTTATTGCGGACGATTGATACTTTATGGATGGATCATTTGGATGCAATTGATCGAATGCGTGAAGGAATAGGTTTGCGAGGATATGGTCAAAGAGATCCATTGGTTGAATATAAGAAGGAGGCCTTTACGATGTTTGCTAGGCTTTTAGACGAAATTCAAAATAGAGTTGTTTATACAATATATAAAGTGGATATTGTGACGAAACAGGAGTCGCCAATGCAAAGGGCAAAAGAAAAAATGCAGCTAGCTGGAGCTAAGAAGGGTGGGGATGATATGAAAAAGATGCCGGAACAATCTGAACATATTGGAAGAAATGATCCGTGTCCGTGTGGGAGCGGGAAAAAGTATAAAAAATGTTGTGGGAAGTAATCTCATTCGAATTAGGATTCGAATTTGTTCAAATTGGATCCGCCTACGTCTACGGACTCTGGCGGACAAGTCCGAATTTTATCTCGTCTAATTGTTTTTAAAATAGATGTATGCAATTTGATTTTTTAACTGAAAAAGAAGTTGAGAAAATTATTAAAGAATCGGGTTTTGATTGAGAGATGTTGTGGGGCGATTTTTGCTGATATAGGTGGGTCAGATATGGTTGTTAATATGAAGGAGAAAATGTTGAAGGTATGGGTTGGAGTGCTGAATTATTATTTAAAGGAATTTGATAAAAAATAAAAAAAACGAACTTGAGAGTTCGTTATTAAGAGGTCATGAATTGAAGTGTAAAGTTGCGTGCTATTCTGCCTTGATGTTCGATAAATTGGTTTGATATAGCTCCGGCGTCTTCTTTCATGTCAAATTGTGGTACTAGCGAAAGTGTATTGATGTAAGCAAGTAGCCTAAGTTGTAGCATGAGTACTTCAGAATCATCTGAAGTGATGAAGCAGACTTTTCCAAAAGATTTGTCAAGAGCTTTTCTTAGTGTTCCTTCTAGTTTTTCTATTCTTTCTCTCATTGCTTGGATTGTGTGAGCGAGATGGATGATTTCGGTAGCGATTTCCCAGATACGCCAGTCAGGTGTGTCATCAGTTATAGTAAATATTCTTTTCGGTAGCATTTGGCTTTCCTCCTTGCTTTTGGGGGACGAAGGTGCAAAAGTACGATTAGATAATTATATCATTATTAAATAGAAAGGCAAGAGATATTTTGTAATAGTTAAGAATAAGAGTCTATGTCAAGGAAAATTATATTGCTATATTATTGTGTTGTTATATTGTTAAGTTTTTTGATTACTTCTTCTGTTTTTGCAACAGATTCTATGGTTTCCAGAGTGAAAGTTTATAAAAATATGGGTGAGAAAATTTCAGCGGAGTTTTTGGCTTTTGATAAAAACTTTAAAGGCGGTGGTTATGTGGCAATGGGTAATGTAACGGGGAATAAGAAATCAGAAATTATTGTTGGAGCTGGGTATGGTGGTGGTCCGCAAGTTAGAATATTTGATAAAAAAGGAAATTCAACTGGGATAAATTTTTATGCATTTAAAAAGAAATATAAAAAAGGAGTTAGTTTGGCGGCTTGCAATTTAGATGGTGGTGGTAAAAAAGAGATTGTGGTTGGTAAGGCCTTGGAAGACAGGAGTAAGATTAGGATTTACAGGATTAAGAAAAATAAAGAAGCCAAATTATTGGCTTCTTTTCGAGCTTATAGTAAAGATTTTGCTGGCGGGGTAAATATTACTTGTGGAGATATTAATGGGAATGGACGGGATGAAATCATTACTGGTCCTGGGCCAGGTGGTCGGGCGCATATTAGAACTTTTAAATTTAAGCCGGGGAAGAGATCTGTTAAAGCTTTGAATTTGAGCTTTTTTGCTTTTGATGAGAAGTTCAAGGGAGGAGCAACTGTTGGAATCGGTAGTTTGGCGAAAAATAAAAAGAAAAAGGTTATTGTTGTGGGACAGACAAGTGAGGGGAATGAAGTTGAGTTGTATAAAATTAATAAAAAAAAGAAGAAATATTCTGTGAAATTTGTTCGTGAAATTATTGCTTATGATAATTTTGACGGCGGTGTGAATTTGGTAGTTGGTAATTTGGATGGAAAGAAAAAAGATGAAATAGTTGTTGCGCCAGCCAAGGATGGTGGGCCACAGATCAAGATTTTGAATAGAAAAGGAAAGTTGAAGAATAGTTTGATGGTATATAAAAAAGACTTTAAGGGTGGTGTTCGACTAGGAGTTGTGGGAAAAACTTTTGTTGCGATTCCAGGATTTAAGGAGATGGAGAAATGTGAAGAGAATTGTGTGGCTTTGACTTTTGATGATGGTTATACTTCAAGCAATGATTCTTTTGGCAAAATTTTGGATGTGCTGGAAGCAAAAGATGCAAAGGCAACTTTTTTTATGGTTGGTAAAGTTATGCAGAGATATCCAGATAAGATGAAAAGGATTGTTAATGAGGGAAATTTGTTGGCAAATCATAGCTATAGCCATCCTTGGTTTACGAGAATTTCAGAGGATCAGATTAAATATGAGTTGCGATATACTGATGATATTGCTTATGATTTAACTGGGAAACGGACCAAGCCGTTTTTTCGGTATCCTTATGGAGCACATGATAGTTCAACTGATGCTATTATTTATAAATTGGGTTATCGATATTATATGTGGACAGCAACTTCTGGGGAAACGCGGGGATCTCATACAGTTCAATCGGTGAAAAATGGCATGTTGAATAATTTGCATGATGGGTCAATAATTTTGGCGCATTGTTCGTCTGACGTAGTGGCTTCTGTTTTGGGGGAAGTGATTGATAGTATTAGAAATGCTGGCTATAATTTGGTGAGATTAGATCAAATGAAGCACTAAATTAAAAAATTCGCTTTCGTTTCTCGATAAGCTCGAGGCTATGGTGGACAAAAAAAGACAGAAAGTGAATTCTGCCTAGAAGATGTGCAATTTTTATCAATGATTTTTGTTCCTGATTGCTTGTTTTGGCCTGATTGTGAGTCAGTTTACGATAAAAACCAAGTGACTGGTTTGAAGCTTATTTCGAAGCTGATTCTAGTGACTAATCCAAGGATTACTCCGAAGACTAATACAGCGACTAAGCCAAAAGTTAGTCCAAGACCTAGACCAAAGCCTAG
>JAUWOX010000150.1 GCA_030611905.1 bacterium | reverse complement strand
TTCGTAATTATTTTCTTCAGAGGACCTCGGCTTAAATTGTATTGACCAACATACTTTTCTACCATTTTATCAAGATAGCATAAGTTAAAACACGATGCGATAGACAAACCGGTTTGACAGTAATTGGCTGAAGAGCGTTCTGCAATATAAAAACCTTTATTACGAAGATACGTAAGAAATTCTATATTATCAAAATCATACATCTCCCTTAACACATCATTCCGTGCATAAGCATCAAGAACAATAAAGTATATATCAGGATAATACCCTCCTTTTTTCTTTTGCTCAAAATTTTCATTAGCACCTATTCGTGCATCAAGCTGGGGATTCCAACCGATCGAGTTAAGCTGGCCATAAATAAATATAACAACAGAAAACATAACTAATGCCCCTGCCATTACATTAAATATCTGTGTCTCTTTATTAATAGGATTCTTCCACTTCACTGTACGATAGATTCCAAGCACAAACAGGGCAAGCCAGACGAGCAATATCCCCACACTTGAGGCATTATCTCCTAAAAGGAACTTGACGTGCCCATATGAAAAAAACAGGAACAAGAATATACTTACAATAATTCCCGCCTTATGATAGTTTTTTATAATAATCCCAAGAAAGCACCATACTGCTAAAGTCGATCCCAATATAAGCAACATTGCCTTTACAACTGCGGAAAGGTAGAATTGGCCAATATTGTTTGAAAAAATAAACAATACTGGATAGACGGCCATCAGAAATGGATGAATTATTAGAGTTCTTAGAGTTCGCTTATTCATATCCTTTGTTTTTTCTTTTCATTAGGTATAGTGTTCTTTTAGAATCTTTGACTTTTATGGAGTTTTTGATCGTAAAAAATTTCTTGAATTCTAATTCAAACATTTTCTGTGTATAATTGGAGAAAATATCCTCTCTGGTCGCTAAAAGCCTTTTGACCTGAGAATCGTTTTTTGGAATAAATTCGATAACGAGCCAGCTACATATTCCGCATAAAAAAGAAGCTATTCTATTAAGCGGCAGATTATTAGATATTGCCAAGTGATGAACCAATGCCAAGGCAAATGCCAATTCAACCGGTCCACGGTCCAGCAGCGACATAATTTCCCGGTTTTCCCAACCGATACCTGGGCTTGGATTGGTTAAATCGATTATTAATGGAAGGATTTTTTCTTCTTTTTTAGTGACACATTCAAGATGATTTTTTTCAACAGCCGCTGGATCAATATCAAAAGAAATCACATCTATTCCTTTTTCAGCTGCTATTCGGCTGAACATCCCTAAATTCGAACCCAAATCCCAAACATTTTTGGGATTAACCTGTTCCAGAAATTCTGCCACCACCTTCAGTTTGTGCTCAAGTGCTTCACTTGAGTAGTTTATATCATCATAATAATCAGCCCATTCAGTGCCTTTGGGATTCCATTTAAGTTTCTTAATCGTGGATTCCAGGCTGTCAATTATGCCAAGTAACGCAAGTTTTGTTACTTTACGGTCAGCTTTTTTTATAGTTTTCTTCGCAAAGTGTTTTTGACTTTTAGAATGAAGATGAATATGAGAAAGTAGAGAAAATTTAAAGCGGGTGCTAAACGGCAACAACGAACTTGCTAAATCGAGTGGAACTCCGTCAATGTATATACGAAGCAATTGATTTAACCTAATATCTCTGTAGCTCATCAGCACCAGGGGGGCAAGAAAATGCTGACAGAACTGCCGATAAGCTACCCACGGCTCCATCTCGCGGTATTTTTCAAAAGAGAGACTATCGATCAATACAGGCCTCCCTTTTCTAAACTGAATATTGTATGCGCTTGAGTCTTTTAGAGACATTCCGAACAGCAGAGACTTCTTTTGAATCTCAAGAGTAGTCAATGCAGCATGTTTTAGCTGACTAAAACTCCATTCGTATGGATATGACACAAATGGTATAAATTTTGGTTGGATAACTTTATAAGCTTTGCCAGACAGTTTGTTCTTAGCATCTATTTCAATATGAGGAATCAATAAGTTAGCATTTATTAGAGATTCATAGAGGCCAGAACTCATCAAGAGATCATAATTTTCTTTGTAACTTATATTTACTTGACGATAAATTTCTCCATTTTTATAAAAAAGGAAGCCGCTTGGGTCTCGAAAGGAACCTGGAACATTGCCATCAATTTTCATGTTTATCATTCTTTGTGCGTTTCGAGAATAAGTTTGAAAAATAAGCCTTAACTTTTTTCCAATAAACTTTCAGCGCAAAGGCTGCTCCCAATAACCCTCCAATCATAACTTGGATGATATAACTACCGGTACCTGGATCGATATATGCGTGCGTTTTCCGAATCGGCCAAAAAATTAAAATTACAGCTAATATCAATACATTTTTAAAGCCGCTTAGAACTTTCATTGTTATTCCCCTCTTTTCTTTAGTTACATTCACATATCAATCTTGCTGCTGTGTTCTATATTTAGAAAGGCCTTGCTTGAATGATATTGAGAAAGTTATTTTAATACTTCAGTAACACATGTGCATCAAATAAAAAAGAGCTTTAACGAACAGATTAAAGATCAAAAGTGGACTCTTAAATATTAATGCGATAAATTCCACCAACCTTTTTCTTGTAATATTCCAGTAAGGTAAATCCATATAGGATCCATATTCCCCCGAGAGACCTTTGCCAACCGCCCCCTTTTGCCTCCGCCAAAGTCGGTGGCGGATCGCATGTTTTCTAAACTGATATTGCACTTCCGGTTTAAATTTGCGTACATTTGTTTTTTTAAATATATTGAATATACTATAAATGGCAGAATTAGTCTATATAGTTCCTGGGATAATAACTTAAAACGGCAATTCCTGTTAAACTCTCTGACCGTAATAGCTATTTCAAAACAT
>JAUWOX010000007.1 GCA_030611905.1 bacterium | reverse complement strand
GCTACACCATCGTCTCCTTGAAAAGAAGGAGAGAATTCAATTAGTTTAGTAGTTTTTGATCCTAAAAAGCGGGTAACATCATCACCGTCTGTATATTCACCAAATTGTTTAACTCCAATCGTCCAGTCTTTATACCATGCCATCTTTTCCCGATCATAAACGATAATTCTATCAGGATCACCAGATATTGTAGAAACTGAAAAGAAAACTTTAGCGTCATAATAATAACTGCAAGCCTTGTCAATGCTGTCACCGGGAAGGCTTTGAATATATGACCTGATTTTTGCTGAAAGTTCATTTGTTCTCAAAACATTTAATACTCCGGGTTCGTTTCCTAATACTCCAATCTGTCTTTTATTTAGAAAAAACACGTCGTTCTCAACTAAAACAACAGCGAGAGGTGATTGGGTTCCAACCGCTCCTATTAGTTTTGTTGGAATAGGAACAGTAAACGTCGTACTTCCAATTGTTTGTGATTCTAATACTATTTCCCAAATTGTTCCCTTTCCTTCATCAGAAGTACAAAGAACATGACAGTTACCTTGAAAATCAACCACGTTTACTACCGTATTCTTTCCACCTCTTTCCAAATCTATCCATCCTCCGCCATAAGCAGGTGAAAAATTTCCGAGATTAACTCCTGATCCTGAAAAATAGGTTCTGTAAGGATTGTCTGGTTCTGTTCCCCAAATCTTATTTCCAGACAATGTCATTGATTTTAGTTTAGGTCCGCCGGTTGTATTGTCAATTGGCGGCTCAACATAAGTGTTTGGTTCTGCCGTTCCAAGGTCTTTGTAAGTACTAACAGCAGTTTCAGCCAGCTTAACTTCATAACCACTCGTATCAGCAAAATAAACCACGTATTTTAATGCGTTGCTGACATCATCCCATTCAAGATTAATATAATCATTGTCTCCAGACCACAAATCCCGATCTTCGTTAACAGTCGTGTTCACAGCCGTACAAGGGGTTGTTTCTCCAACTGCATTAACTGCCGAGACACGATAATGATAGGTATAACTCCCGGCAGACAAAGAAGAACCTCTAGTTAAAGCTAAATTTGCAGGAACTGTAAGGGGCGTATAAGCAGAAAGAGTTGAACCGCCGTAAAGTGCAATCGGATCAATTCCGTTGCCGATATAAAGATTGGTGCCGATCTGAATGAAAAAACAAGCATTGCCAGCAGTAAAAGTTGCTCCGGTAATCTCTGTTTTTGTTGTATCTGTAGTTCTCCAAGCCTTCCCATCAGCAATAACAATTAACTCGGTCGTGCCATCTGACTTTTTATATTCACAAAATCCGTCTATGTCTGCATCAAAAGTCGGGCCATATTGCTGTGTTCCCCATCTCTTATCCCAAATCCCATCTTCAATAAGCATTAAATTGGTAGATTCTTTGGCTTCATTTTTTTTGAGACGAGTTTCGGAGAATAAAACATTTGATCCGCCGATAAAACTATCAATTTGAATTGCGGTTGGTTTTCTATTCTTTAGTCTTGGTATTGGCCCAGCTAAAAGTGGCATGTTTATACACCGAACCCCGGAGTGCCAGTTTCAAAATCCCGATCAGGAACATAATTATCCTGATACCAAGCTGGCATTACATTCCTAGTTCTCATGTTTTTAATTTTTGCTTCTGCTTTTGCCAGTTCCAGCCCAGCCCTGTCTCCTTCGCCATCATTCTCTCTTAAGGTTGATAAGGAATGATGAATTGCAAACCAAGGATCAGCCATTTCAATTATATCAGCGGCAACGCTTGGGATGTCTGGCTCTTTGTAATAAGGATAATTAATTGTATGTCCAGCGGTTGGTTGTTCGCCAAAATGAAGATCAAATCCGTCTTGTTTGTTTCCAGTAAACCAACAAATAGTTGCAGACTCGTTTTTAAATAGTTCTGCTTTTGCTGGTTTTACCACCGGCCAAAAAGTATGCACCCCGCTTGCATCTGTAGTTCTAACATAATTCCCGGGGAATCTAAAATCTATAGGACAATCATATTCTACAGTTACAGCTACAACTGTTTTATCTCCGTCTGAAGCATCTGAAAGCTGTTTCCAAAGCTCTCCCCAAAGAATTCCTTTTTCATTATCCCAAGATTGTATTGCCGCTCTTAAGAGAATCTCACGGAAATCCCAATCCTCTGTTCCTTCTGTGGGAGTATCAGTATCTCCTTGATAAACAGCGTGCAGATAGTTTTGCCAATCATTTAGTGTCATATATTTGGCATTGCCGTTAGCGGAATTTTTACCTCGCCCATTGACAATGGTTTGATTATATACTTTTTAGTCGGTTTAACAAATTTTCTTACTTTAAACTTCGGCATTTTCAAGGTCGGTTTTCTTACTCCTTTCACTTTAACACGAAACGCCGGTGCTTTACCAGCCGGAGACTGAGTCGGCTTTATTTTATAAGCTGGCTTTAATTCTTTTTCTCTTTCTTTTAGTTGAGTTTCTAAGAAGCGCGCCTCTTTTCCCCGATACCTATTTATTTTCTCTAAGATTCTTTTTCGTTTTTCTTCGTCTGTTAAATCTAAGTCTTTAGCAATCTTAAAAAGATCACTTCTAACTTTTTTAACTCTCAATAAAACTTGATAGGCCCGATAAATCTGAGCATATACTGGATCGTGTTTTCTGATCTGAAAAGGAGAGATCGCATTGAAAATAATGAATTGTCTTTTTGATGGTTCTCCGGTTGGCGTTCTGTATGGCGCAACTCCTTTAGACACGATCGGAACTCCTACTTTGATATGTTCTGCAATTGATTCCGGGTGCCGGTAAACATCGTCAACTATACGTGCTACCCATCCTTGCAGAGAAACCAAAGGAATTACTTGACGTCCTAGTCCTGAGATAAGCCTTTTCGCAGCGTATTCTTCGCCTCTAACAGCGTCTATGGCGTTTCCAATCCCTTGAAGGTATGATTGATCAGTAAAGAAATCACTCATTGCTAAAACAGCCCGTCCCATATTTTCCAAAACCTTATCACTTGGATTTCGTTCAAACTCATATTTAAAAGCAGCTGACAAAGCAATAGGGTAGGCGATTGGCCCTAATTTGCTATAACTTATCCACTTATCCCCAATTCTTAAAGAATAGGGCTGAAAAGTAGCGTAAAATAACTCTTTTTGTTTTTTACCGATTGGAGCTTTCCAAGTAGTCCTGTTTTCTAAAGCCATGAAAGCAGCTCCTAGAGAAACCATAGAACCGATTAAGGCTTTAGATACTTGCGGGGTTTTCTCTGCTGCTCCGGGAATGGTAGCAATCCCCATCGGTGAATGTTCTAATCCTTGTTTTAAGATGTTCATTGGCGTTTGCACAAACGGGGCAATCCATCCTAATCCGGGAACACGTCTCAAAGAATAAATCCCTGATGTTAATTGATCAATCCATTTTAGAACATATCCTTGTTCTGGGGCATTTAATGGCTGTCTGAAAATTCTATATAAAGCTTCTTTTTCTACTAACCCTTCCAAAACCTCTGGAGCAATCTTTTTGCCCATTTTGGCGTATTTGTAAGCCAAGCTTTCTTTTGTTGCTGCTTTGAACAATGTTTGAAAGAAAACGTCCGCACCTTCCATCATTCTTAAAATTGAACCATAAGTCCATCCCAATCCTTTAGTAGTAAACGGCATTCTTTTAACATCAGGACGCTTAATTACAGTTTCTCCACTAAGAGCTTTTCTGAAATTACTGATTGCTTCTGGAACAGCATTAACAAAGCCTCTAACGTAGTGGGGAACTTCTTCTACATAATATTGTCTTGTTTTGCCAGTTAAAACAGAACTAACCGCGTCAACTGTTCCGGATACTAATTTTTCACTAACAGCAAGAGGAGCTTGAAATAAATTCCCCAAAATATTAATAACTTGTGTTTTAGGAGAAGAAAGCATATTGACATAGCGATACCAGTTAAGAATCTCTGAAGCATTTGGTTTAACAAACTTCCGATAAAATTCTGTCACTTGCTTGGCATTGTCAAAATCAACTCCGCGGGCAGCAACAACAATTGCATCGGTTTTTGCTCCGGTCTTTAGAATCTCTTTTATAAACTCATCTCTAACCGTTCTACCCTTGGCCCCGATCTTTAAAGCTTCCAATGCCCGTCCCTTTTCAGCAGCATAAGACGAAACCGTCTTCAAGAGCCTTACATATTCGTTCCACGTTGTTTTTGTTGCTTTTCCGCCCAACCCTGCGATTTCGTTTGAAAGAGCTGTTAGGCGTTGTCTTGTGGCCAACAGGGTTGCTTCTGCAGTCTTTTGGTGTTCTCTTGGACTAATTCCTTGCAAAAGCTGAGATCGTTGAGCTTCTTTTAAAACTTCTTTGTGGCCAAGAGTCTTTCCTTTTATTTTACTCAACTCTGGTTTTAATTTTTCAACAGTTTCATAAATTATTTTTTTACCACTTTTTGTTGTTTTTAACCGATCAAGATTAATATTGAAAACATGCACTGATTTTTGTATTACTTTTCCTTTTACCTTTACTTTTTCTACTTCTAATTTTTTGAGCTTTTCGCCCATTTCTTTTATTTCCGAAGACATTCTTCCAATTGCCGCTCTTTTTGATGCTTCTTTTTGTAAAAGCTTTTGAGGATATTTTTTAAGTCCTTTTTCTACTCCTTCCCATTCAAGCCTTGCGTTTCTTAGTTCTGATAGCGTGTTTTCTAGCTTCTCAATCACTTTTACTACTTTTGGCGGTGCTGCTTCTTTAGTATATTGAAGTAATTGTTCTCTCATTGCATCGTCTTTTGACCGAATACCTCCGGGTGTATATCCAATTAGATCATCTACTTTTCTTTCTAATTCTCCGATCTCTCCTAAATAGGCTGGTCTTTTGATTTTAACTTCTGGGGTTTTTATTTTAAACTTCGCTACTTTTTTGGTTATCTTTTTCTTTACTCCTTTTTCTGCTATTTCTTTAATTCCTTTTTCTCCGGTTTCCTTGATAAATTTCTCCCCGGTTTCTTTAACAAACTTTTCTCCTGCTTCTTTAACAAACTTTTTGCCAGCTCCTTTACCAACCATTTTAAGTCCACCAGCAAATAAAAATCCTCCCGGGAAAAAGTCTGGAATATCTAAGGCTGCCTCAAAAGCTGGTTCTCTTAATGTTTCCCACCTAAGAGGTTTTTTGACAACTCTAAAGAGTGATTTTTTTAATTCTTTCCTACCGGTCGGGGTTGCTACTCTCTCAAGAGTCCGTCCATAACTCCTTATCGCCCCACCAACCATTTGCGGCCCAAACTCTGCCACACCGGCAAGAGCACGAAGCGGAGGAATTAGTTTTTGTCTTGGGATTTTAAATTCTGGGGCTTTTTGCAAAGCTCTGCCAATTTTAGGAGCGGCTTTATAAAGACCAATTGCAGGGATAGCCGCTGGCGCGGCTTGCATCATTCTTTTCTTTATCTTTTCTATTAATATTAATTGGAGAAGTCCTCTTTTCATTTTTCATTTTTATCATTTACCAGCTGCTACCTGTAGTTGGTATTGTTGATCCTGTTCCGGTGGGCGTTGTTGTCATGTTAAATAATGATTCCAGCCCAAAGGGTTTTTTCTTTTCTTCTGTTTGTCCGGCTGTTAACTCAAGTCCAGCAAGAGGATCAATGCCAAATTGATCCATGATTGCCTGCTGCGCTTGACCAAAGCTTAAGGTTCCAGTTCCGTAGAGCTTTTGAAAAGCGGCAAGCGCGTCTTTATATCCCTTTGTTCCTTGTGTCGGATAAGACGTGGTTTGATATTTGCTTGCCATTTGCAGTTTAGTTCCATAATCTTCAAGCTCTGCGCCTCTTTTCATCTGCCACTCTGAAACTGCTGCTTTGTAATTTATGGCCGCATCGTCAAGTTGTCTTAATCTATTGACAAAATCTGCTTGAGTATTTTGAATAAGATTAGCAATTGCTTTTCCTTTTTCTGTTCCGGCCTGAGCTTTTGCCATTCCTAATTCTGACAACCGATCAGTTGCCCACTTGCTAATATCAAATAATTTAGTATTTTTCCATTCTTCAATCTTGTTTGATTGAGTCGCTGCTAAAGTACTAACATCCTGTATTTTAAGATCAATATTGCTTAAAGCTTCTCTTAACTGGCTGCCTATTTTAGACAATCCTTTTCCTCTTTCTGTTAATACTCCCGCTCTTGCTTTTTGCCCGCCCCGGGTGATAGCTTCAGAAGCCATATAGGGAGCTGAAGAATCGCCTGCCCCTCTAGCCCCGAAATAATGTCCGTACGCTTTCATTTGATTACGAATATCTTGTTCAAGGTTTCTTAAAGCCCCTTTTGCTTCTTCTTTTGTTTCTCCTCTTGCTATCGTTGCTCTTTCTCCCTCGGTTACTCCCATCGCCCTAAGCCTTCTTTCTCCGGCCGCTCTTTCTATTTCAACACCGCCACGTTGAGTTTCGGCCAATCCTCTAATTCCTGTTTCAAATTCGCCTCTTTGACCTGATAGTAAACCGAGTTGCTTGTCAAGTTCAGCAAAGATTGGTTCATAAGCGGCGGAAATACTCCCTCTTACTTTTGATTCATAAGCAGCTGTTCTCCGACCTTCTTCTGCTCTTTGAGCTTCAATGGCTTCACGAGTATAAGGGCCAGCCCATCCCACCGGGAGATCGCCAGTATTTCCCAGATTTCTCCATGCGGACATTCTATCAACCCCACCACCATTACCACCCCCATTACCACCACCATTACCACCACCGCCGCCGGTTGGAGCTAATGAAGGAGAAGGAGAAGGTGTTAATTCGCCTTGAGGGCCGCTATAAAGAGGGCCGATAAAACCTGTACTAGAGGGCTTAGGTTCTACGTAAGCACCGCCAGCCGAACCATAAAGCCAAGGACGAGTTTGTTCTGCCCCTTGGGCAGGAGGCGCAATCCATTCAGAAATACCATACTCTCTCTCTCCTAAGAGCTGTCCTAATGTTGCTACTCCACCTGCAAAGAGATTTCTTAATGACATATTAGTCTTTCTGTTCAGCTACTGAAAAAAGAGATTCTAATTCTTCAAGAGCTTCAGATATTTTTGCGTAAATATAAGTTTGATCCTTTTTCCTTCCGTAAGTACTAACAACAAATCCATTGTTCGCTTTCTTTATGTTTACACTTATTTCTCTTTCTGGAACTGCTATATCTTCTCCCATTTTTCTCCTTTCTGTTAAATAAAAAAACCCCCGACACTTCGGGGGCTTGACATGATAGTCTTAGCCTTAAAAACTAGTTTAACACCTTTTAAAAACTTTTGTCAAGTCCTAAATTCCCCACAGAGGAAGTGTTACAAATAAAATAAAGAAAACAAGACTAAGAAAGAAAAATAGCTTAGCCGCCAACTTGACTATTTTCTTTTTGGCAAAGAAATAAAATAAAGCAGGAACTAAAATCAAAGGAATAAAATTAAGAAAGCTTTTTTCAAAACCAAAAAGACCTTGAAAAATAAGAATGTTAGTAGCTAAAGCAAGTAAGGCAATAAGAAAAAAACAGACAAAGAAATAAAGAATTTTTTTAATCATTTTTCACCCCCTTTCTTTTTTTAAGATAATACTTTCATCCTATAGCAATTATATCACACTCTTGCAACTTCTTTGTATATCTTTAACCAATTTCTCCAACAATTATCTAAATCGTAATTTTTAAGAACTTCTTTCCTTGCTTTTTTTCCTATCTCTTCTCTTAATTTTTTGTCTTCAATTAAAAGTGAAAGATATTTAATCCAATCCTTTTTTGTTTTAGCAATAAAGCCTGTCTTGCCATGTTTAACTACGTCAGTATAGACAGTTGGCGAGTATACTCCGGGCGTTTCTAAAATTGAATACTCCAACCATTTTGTATAAGTTTTACAATGATTAAAATAATCATCTATTAAAGGTGAAACACCAATGTCTAAATCTAAGAATCTATGTTTTAATGGCCAGTAGTCTGGCGGAACTCCCAAGGCAAACTCCCTGCGTTCTCGGGGGATAGTTTTGAAAACATCTTCTCCCCAACCAACTTCTGTTAAAAGTCTTTCTGAACTCATCCCGCCAAAACCGCAGTAAACAAACTTTACTTTGGGATATTTTTCTAAAACTTCTTTGATTGCCGGAGTAACCATTTGTAAATCTTCTAAATGTCCTCTTGATCCAAACCAGCCAAGACGGATTTCATCAGTAATCCTTTTTATTTCTGACAACTCTTTCCCATACCAATTATAATCTAGATAAAAAGGAAGAATGTGAACTGGTTTTTTAGTAAAACGTTCGTAATTTTCTTTTAAGACTTGATTAGAAACAGTAACAGCATCACACTTCTTAATCGTTTCAATTGAATTTGATCTCCAGACCGGCCCAATGTGTTGAAGGTTTTTTCTTTCCTTGCCGTAGCTATCAATAACCGCATCGTCCGCCTCATATATTACTTTCGCCCCTTGTTGATGACACGCGTCCACAATTTGAGGGCCAGTTAACATTTCAAGAATTACTAAATTCGCTCCTACAATATCTCCATTCCATTCTTTACTGCTAACAACAAACATTTCATGTTCAGTAAGTTTGTTTATTCTGTCTGCCTGACCATTGAAACGCCACTTCCGACTAGTAGTGCCGTTATCAAAGCAAAGTATTTTCAGATGATTCTTCATGCTGTTTTCTCCTTTCATAATTCTGTTCTTGCTTTATTCTATGTTCTGCATCTTGTCTTTCTCTTTTTTTTGCTTTTCGGCAAAGAGGACAGCGTTTAGGAGGATAAAGCTTATGATCCTCATAAAATCCTTGTTCTCCTATTGTGAAAATAAATTCTGTTTGGCAATCTACACATTTTATGTAAAGATTATGTCTGTTCATTTTTTTACTCTCATTTCTTTCAATGTCTTTAGAACTTTAGGAGAATTGACTCTTTTAGCTCCTAAATGTTCTGAAAGCCACATAAATTTAGTATTAGTTGGTAATTTCAATAATTTCGGCATTATTTCTTCTAATCCATTTCCCATTGTATTTTGAATATGACCATGAGCAATTAAAAAATCTTTTCCTTTTGGCATTTCGTCTTTTAGATTCCAATTATAATAACCATCCTTCATGACATGGAATCCTAATTGAAAGGCTGCCTTTTCCGCTCCTTCAGAGATTTTCCAATGAGGAGCTTTGAATATTTTTGCATAAGTAATTTCCCGATTAATTAACATTTTTTCAGCTACTACTATCCTTTTTTTTGCACCCTCATAACTCATTTTTTCAAATTCCATTGGTGCATGAGTTAATCCGTGCAGAGCAATCTCAATCCAATCTACTGATTTTTTAATTGCCTCACAAAATGGCCGGTATTTTTCTTCAGTAATTGGCGTTGGTTCTCCCCATCTAATTTCCCAAGGTACGGTAAACAAAGTCACCTTAAAATCCTTATAATGGTCTTTTAAATCTTCTAAAAGACCAAAATTTGAATTTCGTGGACTAAAGTCATCAAATTCAACACAAACACGCATTAAGTATTCCTTTCAAGATATTTAATAGCAGATAACAAATTATCTATTGACTCCTTCAAATATCCGATACCCATATTGCAAGTTAAACATAAAAGACCTCTAACTTTTCCTGTTTTATGATCATGATCAACTTGTATATCTTTTTTCTTTATTAATTTTTTACAAATAGCACACCTTTTTTCTTGTTTTTTCCATAATTGCCATACTCCTTCCATGTTAATTCCGTATTTCTTTAAGGAAACCCTATCTTTAATTTTCTCTTCATTTTTTTCTTTTATACCCCCTTTGTTTTGAGAAGTCTTTTAACGATCCATAAATCTTTTTATGCCTTGCTTTTCTTTCAGCTAAGGTTCTTGATTTTCCTTTTGGCATTATTATCACCACCTTTCTTTATAAAACGTTCTAAGCCTCGTCTCTATATTTTTCTGGTAGCTTATGACCTAATTCTCCTAACACCTTGCCGGCCCACATTTTTGCTTCTTCTAGCTTAGTAACTACAAGAGCAAGTTCTCTCCCGCCCGGATTTCGGTCAAGAAGCTTTTTTTCTGCTCTAACCTCTACGGTAATTTCGTCAATTAATTTCCTGATCCTTTTAATTGTTTCTACTTTATTTTCTCCTTCAAGTGCCATATTTATCACCACCTTTCTTTATCATTTTTATAATCCCTTCTCTCCATCCTATTTTAGGCTTCCACCCGGTGATAGAAGAAGCCAGTTTATTATCATAAACCAGCCTCTTGCTATCCCCAAGCAGGGCAGGTCCGAAATTATAATTATCGTATTCTAAAAACTTTAGAGCTTCAATTAAACTTACTTCGTTTTCTAATCCACCACCGATTTCATAAGTTTGTCCTTTGTATTTGTCAAAGTTTTCAACCTGATCTATTAATAAATCAATAAAGTCATCAATGTAAAGCATATCTCTTGATTGTTCTCCTTTAAATCCATAAATTGTAATCGGCTTTTTTTCAAGACTTGCTTTTATAAACCAAGACAGCCAAAAGGCTTTTGACGATCCTTTCTGCCCCGGGCCATAAACATTGCCCAGTCTATCTATAATAATTTCCATGCCATGAAGAAATGCAAAGTCTTTTAAGAAAAACTCACCTATTAACTTTGACGTTCCGTAATGATCGCGGTTCCCCTCTTTGTTAGGGAGAGCTTTACGGCTAGAAGTATAAATGACTTTTGTTTTTAGAATTCTAGCAAGCCGACAAATATTGAATGTTCCCATTATATTATCTTGAAAATTCTCGGTTGGACTTTCAGTTCCTTTTTTGCTTGAAGTTTGAGCAGCTAAATGAATAATTAAATCAGGTTTTCCTAAAAGATGTTTAGTTATTTTCACTAAACGATTAAAATCGGCAATATCAATTCCAGCCCTTTTATCCATTCCAAGTATGATATGCTTTTTCCCTAGCACTTTCATTAAATGACTGCCAATGAATCCCATTGATCCGGTAATTAAAATTTTCATTTTATTGCCAAGGCCATAATTGTACACCAATGACCTTTTGGATAAACAAGCCTTTTGCTTTCTTCTTCTCTAACTTCAGTCCAACCCGCGGCCCAAGGAAAAACCCAATATCTCTTGAACCTTTTAAAAAGCAGATTTTCTATGTCAGAATAGTTAAATTCCCAAACGTGTTCTTTGCTTGGAATGTGATTGCCAAAAGGCGCGGTTAAGATAAAAACCCCATCGGTTTTTAATAGCCTTGCCGCTTCCTTTATTAATTCTTCAGGACGATCTAAATGTTCAATCGTTTCAAGTGAAAGAACATAGTTAAAAGAATTACTACCTAAACTAGTATTAACTACGTTGTCTATTCCATAAATTATGTCATTTCCTTGCTCCTGTGCTTGTAGAATTGCTTCTTTTGAAAAATCAACTCCCCAAACTTCACACCGAGGTTTTAATTTTTTTATTACTTGGCAAAGCTCTCCAGTTCCACATCCCAGATCAATTACTCGCATTCCATCAACTATATGATGAGCAATATTTTCAAACTTAAACTCATCTGCTTTAATTACTCCGGGATCAATCCCTTGCTTATAAACCTCATCCCAATATCTTTTAGTATTAATATTCTCAGATTGAACTTTTGTTCCCATTAATGATTTGGCTACTTGAATCGTTTTCATGTTTTCTTCTTCTTTTTTTCCATGCTTTTACATATATATCACTATCATATTTTCTATGACATTTGATACAAAGATAATACCAATCATCAAGATTTCTTGAGTAACCAATATCCTTCTTTTTTGCTAATTCTAATTTTTTTTCCTTTTGACAAAAATCGCATTTTTTTGGCTTCGGTTTGTATCTTGCTATAAATTTATGCAGTCCTGAATAACTTACTTTATTCCCTTTCCAATTGCCGTTGTTTTTTCCTAAAACCTTTTCTTTTGCGAATTGATTACCTATTAAATGTTGAGTTGTTTTTTTTATTTTCCATCCTATTTTCAACCCCCTTAATTGATCTTTGGTTGGTTTCTTTTTCCACATCGGATTTTTCTCTCCCATCTTTGATTGGGAGAGATTTTGCCGATGTCTTTTGCTGAACATATTCCTTGTATTCTTTTGATCCATAGTGTATTCGTTTTTCTTTTATTCTTTGTTTAAAGTATAACGGATAATCTTTATATTGTCCAATAGTAGTCCTCTGGTGCATTACTCGGTGGCAAGGTAAATAGCAAGGCATAAATCCCTGTTTGCTAAAAGCAACTGAAGCTTCTCGGTCCTGATTTCCGTGCAAGAACCTATCCTGCCATCTAAACTTCTCATAAGCCTTTGACCAAACTGCCGCGCAAAGCCCGCTTACATGATAGCTAACCTCTACGAAATAGGGGCCAATGAAAGAGTATCCTACTCGTGGTGCGCCTCCGGGATTATGAACAAGACCTTCGGGATAAGGAGTCATATAGAGCATATGATTTCTTTTCCAAAGATCAACAATCGTTTCTAACCAATCAAAAGTCATAAACTCGCAGTCATTGTCTACTTTAATCACGATCTGATAATCTCTTTTCATGATTTCGTCAACTAAAGCATTTGAAGCTTTAGTGAGTCCATCGTTTTTTGACGAATAATAAACATACTTTGATTTTCCTTGAAGCCATTTAGAAGTCCCATCTTTACTACCATTATCATAAACAAACCAATCAAAAGGATATTTAGTTGATTTCTTAAGACTATCAAACATCCTTTTTGTATAATCCAGCCGATCCATAGTAATAGTAAAGATTGCCACTCTTGGTTTCTTCTCGTCCTTCCGGTTATTTCCAAGATAGGGGAGATAAATATAACATCCGCTTGGATTGAAAGTCGGTTCAAACATTGACATTCCCGTTTCCTCATCTATCCAACTTTTAGTTTTTATTCTGTTTGATTTTTGGTTTGGATTAAGATAATAATTTGTAGCTACCATTGGCAACCTCTGCATTTTAGCACCGGCCTTCATCATTCTTACCCACATATTCCAATCAACAAACTTCGGTAAAGTTTCATCAAACCCTCCAATCCTAAAAGCAATTTCCCGGCGGTGTAAAACAGAAGAAACATCAATATAGCAACGGTTTAGAAGAAATTGAGAGTTGTGTTTCAAAGCAATCCCCATTTGACCTTCCCACTCCGGTCTTGCAGAATCTAAAATCCAGAAATCACAATAAATTAAATCTAAATCTGGGTTTTTATCTAACTTGGGAACTAATTTCTCTAAATGGTAGGGGTACCATTCGTTGTCATCGTCAAGATAAGCAATGTATTTTCCTTTTGAAAACAAAAGCCCATTATTCTTGCCTCTAGTATCTGATCCAAAGTTTTCGTCGTGTCTTATGACCTTTACACGTTTATCTCCTTTTTGGGCTGCTCTAACGATCTCTGGGGTGCTATCTGTAGAGGCGTCGTCAATGATAATCAATTCTAGATCAGTAAAGGTTTGAGTTAAGACAGATTTAATAGCCCGAGGCAGAAATTCTTTGGCTCGGTTGTATGTTGTGAGAATGACGCTTACTCGTGGCTTTGCCATTTCTTTTTAATAAATAATTCTGCCAATTTTTTCATTTCATCAAAACTAAATACATCAGATTTAACTCTATTACAAGCCAAACAAGCCAAAACTAAATTATCTTTTTTATAAAGTAGACTACTATCTTTTCTATCAATGCTTAGTCTTTTTTGATTTTTATACCAACCCAATCTCTTTTCTGGAACTCCACAATATACACATTCCTTTTTAAGTGAGCCTTTTTCCTTTTTCATCAAAAAATGCCATTCCAGGAAAAGCAAGCTTTGCCTTTTCTCCAAGAGGCTCTAAAATATAATTAGCTCCTTCACTTGTTAGTTGGTGCCGTCTCATCATCATTCCAACAAAGCGAATGATTGCTTCTTTGTATTTTCTATCTAATCTTGTATAAGGAGAAATTGTTTTTTTCTTTTTGTCATTGTCGCCCATCTTCACCCCCTTTCTACGCCCCAAGCGAGCATTGAAATTTGTCTATGATTTTTAATCCAGCGGTAATTTCTAAGAATACGAACTACCGTCATTCTTCCTCGTTTCTTTATTATCCCCGGAACAAGTCTCATTTTGTTTTTAGGGTCTACAACTGCCATTCTGTAGCCTCTTAAGTTAAATTCTCCTTTTGATATTCTGATAATATAACCGGTCTTACCTGAAAGACCAACAAATACTCCGCCAGCATCTCCCCAACCCTTTTGTCTGATTCTTAACTTCGGATTTACTTTTTTAAGCAATCGTTGAAACTTCCCAAGCGTCATCTAATTCCTTCTTTAGTGATAATTATTGGTACCTTTTCCTCTTTTATTTCTTGATTTAAAAGGGCTTTTTTTGTTAACCTTCTTTCTTCATTCTCAAAGCTTACTTCTTTTGGAAAAGGAAAAACGTCTTTTTCATAAGCCATTATGTCATCTGCAGCAACTACATAAATTCTGTCCTTCATTGCTCCACCAAGAGATTGCTCTTTACGTAAAACACTTCCTATATTCATTACTGCCGCTGCTGAATATTCGGAGTAATAAACGATTTGCCCTTTTTTGAATTTTGTATCGCCGGGATGAAATATCTCGCCACAATGAAGATTTTCGCCAGCCTTTAGTTGACCGGGCATTAAAATAGGAGTTAACGATCTTGCAGATTGAAGAAGTTTAATTAAAACTCTTTCGGTGTTGGGAATGATTTTTAAAGTTATCTTTTTCTTTTTCTTTTCCATTCTAAAATCCAGTTTAAAACTTTCTAAAAACTTTGTCAAGTCCCTGGTCTCTACCCGGTTAATTCTGGGCTATCCCCCGGGTAGAGAGTGAACCGCCTAAGCAGTTGCGCCGCTTTCTAAACGAATAGCAAAGCTATCGTTTAGAACCTTAACGGCGTAAGATGCTTTCCATCCAATATCTGAATACAACCTCAAAGCTGATCGTGGAGAAGGACTATCAACGTAAGTTTCCAAGTTTTGAAGATTGGACTTTCCGAAGAACTCCTTGCCCATGATGAAAGTGACATAAACCTCGTCATTAGAAGAACCAGAGTTTGTCAATTTACTCGCGTTACTATATCTAATCCATCTAGTTCCGTAAAGCTCGCCAGCGTCTGCGTTATAAATATTGGGAATTCCCTTTTCGGTATATTTATGAGCATCTACCCAATTTGAATCACCTTCTAAATCAAAAATAACATCGTCATGAGCCGCCGCTACATATCTTTGCAAGCTGTGAGGCCGTGCAAATAACCGACCAAGGTTTCTTTTTGCTTTTCTGATGTCAGCCACCTGAACGATGTCAGTGGATGTTAAAGAATTTCTCGCCGCAACACCAGAAGCATAAAGAACAGTTCCCCCAGACAAAATGTCGTCCCTGATTGTCGTATCAATGGTTAAAGTCGCTTCGTAAGCCAGTGTGTCAATAACCTCTTTTATAAGAGAATCAACAGCGGTAAGTTGCAAAATATCAGTAACCTGTTCGTAATTACCATACTGACTTAAATCAGCAGAAACCAAAGTCGCAGACAATCCTGTTGGAGTTGGATCAGTTCCCTCAGTCAATGCAGTAGTTTTAGCGGTAGGAGTAGTCGTCCGATTCCAAATCACTTTGTTACCTGCATTTTTGGGAATACGACCAGTTTTTCCCAACTGCGCCAAAACGAAATTCGCCTCAGCCCTTAAAAGAAATCGCTTCTCATAATAATCCTTAACCGGGCCTGAAAGTGTACCCGTAGTCGTTAAAGCCATGTTTTACTTTTCCTCCTTTCCGCTCATCATCCCGCGTGAGGAAGGAGTCTCTCGGCTTTCTCAAGCTCGTCAATTGTTTCCGCAGATTCAATGACTTGCCCTACGCCTCTCTGTTTTATCGGAGTCCCAGTAGAAGTAACGGCTTGCTTAGCTGCCTGTTTTGCAACTTTGGCAGTAACTTTGCCCTTCTCCCTCTCCGCTCCTTTTTTCCTCAAACCCATTAGTTCATTTACAAACGAAGCGAGACGCAAATTGGGATTAGACCGATATAAACCGGTAAACCAATTAGCAATTGAGGTAGCGAGGGCCTGGTCGTAATTCTCTTCATTGTCAGCGTTCAACTCGGAGTAGTCTCTCTCAACAGATTTTACGTCTTCCTTAAGATTCGTCAACCTACTTTCGTTCACTTTATAGCTAGAAAGCTCTTTCCGAACTATCTGTTGAGCTGTCTTTCCGACTTCTTCTTGAAATTCTCCTTCGGTTACTTCGCGGGGCTCTCCTGATGGGGCATCCCAAGGAAACGTCCCAGGAACCGCTTGCTCGCCAACACGAGACCGACTAGGCAGAACTGCCGGGACTGGCTCGGTTTTAACCTTGCCAAAACCTGCTTGCTTACGCAAATAGGCAACTTCCTTTTTCAGTTCTTTTGCCTCTACCGCCTTCTCGCTCAGTTTACGAAATCGCTTCTGAGCTTTTGGTTTTAGATGAGCAACGTCCTCATCTGAAAATTTCTCCTCGCCTTCCTCCAGGGGTTTTGGCTCGGGCTTCTTCTCAGACTTGGGAGTTTTAAGTTCCTCGGGGGCTGATTCCGGGGCAGGAGTTATCTCCTCTCCTTTCGCCTCTTTGGAAGGTTTCTCCACGCTTTTGGTAATTTCTTCCTCAAGCTTAGATAATTCCTCCTCGTCCTTGGGCGTTAATTCAGCCGATGTTATCTTTTCTTTTTTGAGTTCTGGCATTTTTTCACCTCCCTTCTACAACCCACTTTTTAATAGTC
>JAUWOX010000036.1 GCA_030611905.1 bacterium | reverse complement strand
GGATACTTTGAATATTCATCCACCCAGAAGCTTTTTACTACTGGATCTTTTATTTTTTCGATAACTTTTTTTCTGTACTCCTTGTCAACCAGGACTCTATTTATTCCAAGCATGGTCGATCCT
The DNA here is from genome assembly GCA_030611905.1 of bacterium. Taxonomy (GTDB): domain Bacteria; phylum Patescibacteriota; class JABMPQ01; order JABMPQ01; family JAQVVF01; genus JAUWOX01. The sequence continues at coordinate 8,867 of JAUWOX010000036.1, read as the reverse complement.
GGATAATCTAGAAGCGCAAGAATTGCATTTCTCAAAACATATTCTAAACGCGGGCCCCATGAATCTGCCCATATTTTCTTGAAAACTCCAAGTAATCCAGAAGATACTAAATGCTTGTGGTCAGGATTAATATTTTCCATGACGTTAAAGGCAATCGGATAATGAATATCACCGGGATTGAAATAGATAACATCATTAATCCTATCGGCGGGGATAAAATCAAGCATTTTTTCGGCAAATTCTCCATGTGGATCAACTACGCAAACTCCGTTACCATTACGAATATCTGAAATAACCATATTTTCCATTAGGTTTGTTTTGCCCATGCCGGTTTTTCCAATAACATACATATGTCGACGACGATCATCTTTCTTGATACCAAAAGAAGCCTCCTGATCACGATAGTTGGTTTTGGCGAAAAGTGTTATTTCGTTATTTTTCATAAATTTTGAAAATTATCTGCCAATTGGTAAATCACTTGGCGGTCCAGCTTTGCCTGATTTTGCCGTAATTATTGAAGGAGATTCGACAGAAATATATGGAAAATGGAAGATGGTAGCTAGCTCTTCAATGCTGAAAATAAATGGCTTCCCCCCGGAATCTATTAATCTATTTTTATAATGCTTTACAATTTTTCTTTGTCGGCCAGGAGTTCTAAATTTGAAATAATCTACTTTTGTAGTGGTGCTATAATCAAGCCATATCCAATTTAAATTTTGTGTATGGAGTATGTCTAAGGCTCCTAAAATTGAAGCCACTCCTCTGGGCTTACTATAAACATCTTTTTTAGCAACGTAGATAAATCTAAATTTAGTATCGAATGCAACTTTGGCAACATTTCTTTCTACCGATTGGACCACGTCTTGTTCTCCGGGAGTCAAAAATTGCATTAAGCTTTCAAATTCTCTTTTGTTGTTTTCTTCCTCAGCTGGCGGAACTTGCAAGGCTGATTCAACAAAACCGAGAGTCTGATGCCAGCCTTTAACAAACGTTTTTTTGAAAAAATCATCGGGTATATCAACTTTCTTGCCAATTAATTTGGCTACTAGTTTATAGCCGTCTTCTTTCCAGGCGTTGCTTAAGGGACGGATAATATATTGAAGCCAAATTTGCTCGCCGACTGAAAGGCGTCCCATTGCTTCTGTAAAAGCGGCAATTGGATCAATGAATCCTTTATCAAATTCTTCGGCAAACTGCATATAAGTTCTGATAGGATAAGGATCTGGTTCTTCTAGTAAAAGATCAGAGCCCCAAAGTTCATATTGATCATTGGGATATTGATCAGGAATAAATTTAGTATAATCCTCGACTTCGGTTATTTCAGCATCTGGATATTGAGCATAGGTATGAGCTTCAACTAAGTCTCTCAAGACATCAGGAGTTCTAATTATAAATCGAACATGGCCATTGATGCCTACAAGCTCTAAACTAAGAGTAGTTTGAGATTCTCCCAAAATCCACTGCTCAAAAAAATTAGGCGGAGAAAAAGTACCGTGAAGACCAGCCAAAACTTGCTCCATAGATTTGGGGCTTTTTTCATTATCATCGGGAACTGAAATTGCCAGAAGTACGTAATTAATAGAAGCTTCATATTTATTTTGCTGCATTCTAAGAAAAATATAATAGGCAATAAAAATCAGAGCAAGTAAAATTGCCCACCAAGCATTGGCGATTAGAAATCCAAGCATGGCAAAAAACTCTTTGAATTGGCCGCCGATATCTAGCGATGGTAAATCGTTCATGATGGTAATTAGTGATCAGTTACTAACAAATGGTAACCGACGATTAGATTTTACTTTTTATTTTAATCAATATAATGCTTATTTCTATTATACAAAATTATTATTTATCTGCCAATACATACATTCCGTTAATCTTTTGAAATCTTATTTTGTTTTGTAGAGCCAAAAGGATAGTATTCTTTTTAACTAATCGTTGTTTGGAAACTTTATTAACAACTTCTTCTTTAGATAGGGGTTTATCTGATTCGCCAATAAACTTTTCAATTATTTCTGCAACAGTTCCTTGTTTATAACCCCATTTTATTAAAGCATACATTCCCCTGCCAACCAAGACAAATCTGCCATCTTTGATCAATTCATTGTGAACGGTTTGTGGAATCGCGGTTTTATTATCAAATTTAGCGTCATTAATTAAACTGGTGATTCCTGTAAAATGCGCCGGTTTATTATGTTTTTCTAAGACGATAAAAGCCTTGTCTTTAATGCCCTTAGGAACAATTTCCTTCCAGGAAGCAAGACCCCATTCTTTGAATGGATTTTTCAATATTTTTTTACTTAAAGATAAATATGAAATAAGCGTTTTGCTATCTGTGATTTCGTTTTGTAAGTGCTGACTTAGTTTGTCTTCAAGAACTGGCTTTCCTTTACCTTCAAGATTAACTACGAAAGAATTAATTAAATTTTTAGGTAAGTCAAGATCGGCATCTGTTAGTGTCCAGGTTTTTCTTATCTCTTCATTCTCTTTAACTAAATTAAATTTGTCTGAAATTTTTAATACAAATTCAATGGCATTTTTATGGGATTCCTCTAAGTTATATTTAGTTTTAAATTGATTGATTAAATAGCAATGTTCCATAATTTTACCATGCTCTGTCAAAAGCTCTCCAAGTAAAACCTCACACTTTTTTATTAGAGCTACTTTTTCAGATTTCTTTAATTCAATTAAAGCTGCTGATTCAATTTGCCTGACTCTTTCACGGGTAATTTTGTAATTTTTACCAATGGCTTCAAGAGTCATTTTGTTATCCCCATTCAATCCAAAGCGTTTTATGATAATGTCTCTAGTGCGCTTTTTAAGATCATTAAGCAAATTCAGAACATCTTGCTTGGGATCAAAAATATTGTCTTCTATCATAGTTGTTTAATTATGGTTTAATAAATGTTTATTTATGCCTTTATTAAGGTAAAATATATAGAAAGCTTATTGCTTATTAAGATTAGCATAAACTAGTATATTTGTCAATAAATTTTGTAATTCTTAGTAGTCTAGCATAGTTTTCTGGGAGTGTCAAGGAAATCAGGTGCTAAAAAATTAGGCCAATAAAAAACAGCAAAATTGCTGTTTAAAAGTGCTATTGTTTTTGGATGCGTTCGGGAACTAGCTTAAGAATGCGGACAGAGAGAATTTCATAATTGAGAAGGCCAGTTAGGCCGCCAATGAGCATGCCCCAGAAAACATTGCCAAGTAAAAAGCCTGCTGTAGCGCCGACTAGAGAGTCTATCCCGCAGAGGAGACGCCAGTCGGAATGGATGAGAATAAAGAGGTTTCTTGTGAACCTCGAGATGAAGATAGTTAATAGAATCAGCCGAGAGGCAAACCAGACTATTCCCCAAATAGGCCAGTAACAGTAAACGGCAATGGGGTTAATTTTCAATAAGATTTTCCACCTCCCTTGTTGATACAAATGTGATTCAGGAGGAATTAGTTTTGGCGGCGAAGGAAGATAATGCAATTGTCGGCTTTCAAAAAGCTGCTCATAGACTCGCTTTGTTGTTTCGTAGCTTTTCTGACTTTCTATATTTTTATGGTGTGTTTTTAGGTAAGAGCGACAACTAATTAAGGTCGCAACTGGAAGACCAAAATCCAACAGACCCAATAAGCTTATTACGCCCAAGCTGCCAGTAATACTTGTTGCTAATATTATTACGCCTTCAAGAGGGGTGAGTACAAACACTTTCCCAATGATGTGGTATGTTGACAGAATAAAATAATATGAGACAAAACAATGAGCTAAAAGACAACAGCTTACTCCGAGATGATAAAGAAGAATCATTTTCCAAAACTCTCTAACTGACATCAAGAGTTGGATATTCACTCTTGTTCTTTTTGTACAAAGATTCAGTGATGTCCAGGCAGAACGAGCTGCTTGGGGGATCGCCAGAAGGACTCTTTTGAATTCAAAGGAAAGATAACCGGCCAGCCCGCCAAGAATAATGCCACAGATCCACAGCCATTTTGATATTTCTGCAAATTCCAAAGCGGTTAAAGTGCCAATGCCTGATCCAATGGCGCAAGCCATAAAGATTTTCAAAGATCGGTTCATTGTCTGTCCCTCCTCTTCTCGCGGGCAATGAATACTGTAGTTTATAATACTGACTTATTTTGTCAAATTAAAAATCTCCGCTGTGTGCAGAGATTATTTTATTCACCCAAAATGCTTTTTATTCTTTCAACTTCTCTTTGTACTACATCGCTTTCTTCTCCTTCTGTCGATTTAACTTCCTTTTTGTGCATTGGCCGGCGCCAGTCAAAATGCAGATCAATCATGAAATTGTTATCTTGGTCATGTCTAGGAATAACATGAAAGCGTGGATAATAAGAAGCGCCCAAACGGCGGATAAAACTGTGCTGACCGGATCTAGGATCTCGCCAAGCACGATAGCCGATTTTGCGCATTAAGTTTAAGTCGTTTTCTTGGAATTGTTTATTGAATTTAATTAACACAATAGTTAATAGCTATTAGTTATTTATTGCTCCATAGCCTTGTCGTAAATTTCTTTTTGGGACTCGAGAGCTTCTTTTCTTGCTTTCTTTTTAATTGAATCATCAACATAGCCGCCAGTATCTTTCATAAGATCTTGCGATTCAATATCAGCGCCTTGCTCCTGTTCTAATTCAGCTTTTATTTCTTTGACCTTTTCTTTAACTTTTTTCTTTATATTATCATCGAGCTCATCGGGTAAAACATCGCCCTTGGGATTGTTCTTAGTGGCTTGTTTATAAATTTCGCTTTCTAGCTTTTTTATTTTGTCTTTGGTCTTTTCTTTTTTGGTTTTTTTCTTGCTATTCTTTACTTTTTTGTTCTTTTTATTTTTTGAATATTTCTGGATTAAATTGCCGACGATTGATTTCTGACCGCTGTCTTTATTAGCTTCGTAATCTAAGAATAAAGCCGCGCCGGCTATTAAGGCCACAACAAGAACGATTTTTAAGGTTTGTTTTAGAAATGTCATATTTTTGTTTTTAATAATATTTTATTCTTTTTTTTATTTTAGCATAAATATAATATTCTGTAAAAGTTAATTTTTGAGTATTAAAAAATGGGTCGTACAGGTCTCGAACCTGTGACACCCTGCTTAAAAGGCAGGTGCTCTACCAGCTGAGCTAACGACCCATGTAAATTTTCATGCTTTTAAATTTTTATTGTACAGGTCTTTTACCCCGCCTTCATGGCGGGGCGAACCGTCAAAAATTTCGATTTGAAATTTTTGACCACCCTGCTTAAAATCTATCAGCTGCTTTGTCCGCCGGAGTCCGAACAAAGTGAGGACGAAGGCGGAAGCTAACGACCCATGAGATTAAAAAAATAAAAAGGAAAAATATTTCCTTTTTAAAATATCATAAAATTAATGAATTTGCAAGGTTTGTTTATTGTTTATTCTCAGAGGGTGCTGTTGGAGTTGTTGGCTCTTTTTGGCGAAGAAGATATAAAGCCGCTATAGGCGCTAAGATCCATAAGAAATGACCGATATCAGATGTAAAAGCAAATTTTGTTAATGAAGATAGGCTCGCTAAGGCTGTTTTTGGTAAAAAGGACAAAACAGTGCTGATTAGAAGACCGACCTGTAAAACGCTGAATAATCCAATAAGTGGCATGCTAGGACTTCCGCCAAACCCGGACAAAGCGCCTAACCTGGATAATAAAAAAAATACTCCAGCAATACAGCCCAGAAAAACAAGAATTTGCAGGACAAAAACCGGTCCTAATCCAAATTTTTTCGACATTGTATCGTTGATAAAAGGTAGATTTGTAGTAATGGCTAAGGAAATATAAATACTGGTTAAGATCACCAGGACTCTTTCTCGCCCTAACGCAAAGCCATAAATAAAAATTGCTACTACAAAAAATATTATTATAAAAAGATCCCATGACGGTAGATTCCAATTTACTGCTGATATTAGCCCGTTAGACATATTTTTTTGTTATTTTGTTTTTAATAATAAATTCTATGTTTTATTATAACATATTTAAAAATGGAGTAAATAGTGGTAGTGGATAAAAAATTGCGAGAGCTCAGAATAAAGAGTCGCAAATTGAATATTTTATTTGAATATTTTATTAAAAAGACTTTCTTTGGGCTTAGTGGCTTGGCCTTTTAATTTGGTCAATTCGTAAAATAGTTTTTTCTCTTTTCCGGACAACTTGGTTGGGGTTATTAGATGTGTTTTTATAATTAAATTTCCTTGTCCATAGCCATTTAAATGCGGAAAGCCCTTGCTGGAAATTTCAAATTTTTGATGAGACTGAGTTCCATTGGGAATTTTAAAAACTATTTTTTTATCTAAGGTTGGTATTTCGACTTCATCACCTAATGCCGCCTGGGTAAAACTAATTGGTAATTCGTAGATTAAATTATCTCCCTCTCTTTTAAAGGTTTTATTTGGATTGAGGTGAACGGTTATATATAGATTTCCTGAAGGACCACCTTTGGCGCCATCTTCTCCCCGCCCTCTGATTTCTATTGTTTGACCATTTTTTATTCCGGCTGGAATTTCTATTTCTACTTTTTCGTATTCTTGTTTTCGCCCTTGACCAGAGCATTGCGAACAATTTTGTTCTGGTATTTTTCCTTGACTTTGACATTCTGGACAAGCTGAAACTCGAGAAAAAACTCCGAACATTGTTTGACTAGCCCGCTTGACCTGACCAGTTCCCTGACATTTAGAGCAGGTGTTTATTTTAGTACCAGGTTCAGCGCTAGTTCCTTTGCAATGGCTGCATTTTACTTTTTTGTATAATTCTAATTCTTTTTCCAGTCCTTGATATACATCTTTAAAATCAATGTTAATATCCACGCTAATGTCATTTCCGGGAACTGCGTTTGAAGTTTGACGAGCTGTTTTTTGACGACCGCCAAAAAATGAGGAAAATATATCCCCGAGATCAAAGTCCTCCATATTTACATTAAAGCCTTGCGCTCCTCCAAAACCGCCGAAAGGATTGCCGCCGCCTCCACCGGCCTGAGCTTGGTCAAAGGTGGAGCCAAATTGATCGTACTGTGATTTTTTTTGCTTATCAGAAAGAACCTGATAGGCTTCATTAGCTTTTTTAAACTTTTCAGTGTCGCCGTTTTTTTTATCAGGATGATATTGATGAGCTTTTTTGTAAAAAGCTTTTTTTATCTCGACATCAGTTGCTTCGCGAGAAACGCCGAGAATGTTGTAATAATCTTCGGGCATAATTTAATTTTAATTCTAATGGGCGGAGGCAAGCTCCGCCCTTACACAAATTAGATTATTTTTTATTTTTGTCATCTTTGACTTCTTTGTATTCACCCTTAACTGGTTCTTCCTTTTTTGCCTGTGTTGGTCCTGCTTGGGCTTGTTGTCCAGCAGCTTTTTGCTGTGTTGCTTGAGCAGCTTGGGCGGCTTGATACATTTTTTGACCGACCTTTTGCAATTCAGTTGACAATTCTTCAGTTTTCTTTTTAACTTCTTCTGTATTAGCACTGTCTTTAACTGATTTTAGAGCAGTTAGCTTGGCCTCGATGTTTTTGACACTATCTTTGTCAACTTTATCTTTAGCGTCTTTTAAGGTTTTTTCCGCAGTAAAGATTGCTGTTTCAGCATTATTTTTAACTTCAATTGATTCTTTTTTCTTTTTATCTTCTGCGGCATGTTCTTTAGCTTCTTTTTTCATTCGTTCAACTTCTTCTTCGGATAAACCTGAAGAAGCGGTGATGGTAATTTTTTGTTCTTTGCCAGTAGCTTTGTCCTTGGCTTTGACATTTAAAATACCATTAGCATCGATATCAAAGCTAACTTCAATTTGCGGGACGCCGCGTGGTGCTGGCGGAATACCGTCTAAAGCAAAGCGACCTAAAGTTTTATTATCAGCAGCCATTTCTCTTTCTCCTTGAAGAACATTGATTTCTACTTGAGGCTGGCTATCAGCGGCAGTTGAGAAAATTTGTGATTTTGACGTTGGAATAGTAGCGTTCTTTTGAATCAAGGGAGTTCTGATGCCACCTAATGTCTCAAGGCCTAGAGTTAATGGTGTAACATCAAGAAGCAGAACATCCTTAACATCGCCTTGAAGAACTCCCGCCTGAACAGCGGCGCCAATAGCAACAACTTCATCAGGGTTAACTTCCATATTTGGCTTCTTGCCAAAAAATTCTTCAACCTTTTTTTGAACAAGCGGCATTCTGGTTTGTCCGCCGACTAAGATCACTTCGTTAATATCTGAAGCGCTAAGCTTGGCGTCTTCTAAGGCTTTTTTACACGGTTCAATTGTTTTTTCAACTAAATCAGAAATAAGTTCTTCTAATTTGGCTCGAGTCAATTTGATATTAAGATGTTTTGGCCCTGAAGAATCAGTAGTGATAAATGGCTGGTTGATTTCAGTTTCTACGGCTGTGGATAATTCATGTTTTGCTTTTTCGGCAGCTTCTTTTAATCGCTGGAGGGCCATTTGATCTTTTGATAAATCAATCCCCTGCTCTTTATTAAATTCAGTTACTAAATAATTTATAATTTTTTGGTCAAAATCATCACCGCCTAAATGAGTATCGCCATTAGTAGCTTTAACTTCAACAGTATCTTTGTCAATTTCCAGAATAGAAATATCAAATGTACCACCGCCAAGATCATAAACTGCTATTTTGCCGTCTTTCTTTTTATTGAAACCATAAGCTAGAGCGGCAGCGGTTGGTTCATTAATAATTCTTTTGACATTTAAACCAGCGATTTTTCCGGCATCTTTAGTAGCTTGTCTTTGTGAATCGTTAAAATATGCTGGAACCGTAATTACAGCTTGTTTTACAGTTTCACCTAAGTATTTGCTAGCATCATCAACTAATTTTCTTAAAACCTCTGCAGAAATTTCTTCTGATGAGAAATCT
>JAUWOX010000027.1 GCA_030611905.1 bacterium | reverse complement strand
AGATAGAAAAGATTTCTTCCAGAGTATGCGAAATTCTTTCTAGGAACAGTAAAATCGTTTCCCCTTCTGCAGAGTTAGTGGTGAATAGAGCAAAGTTAGATACGAATGATCCTAACTGGACCGGAGTCTTCACCCGTCGGTCGCCGACGAGTGTTTTAGCGGTGATTATTGTTTCTGAAATAAGAGGAGTGGATATGGTTTTGACAGGTTATAAACTTTTTGGTTATAAGAATGTGCAAGGAAGGGTTGATAGGGAATTTGATTTTAGATTTCAAAGATATGTTCCAGCTTTAGTAAAACAGATGAGGATTAGAATTAATTTTGATAGATTAGCTGGCAAAGTTGACGAGTTTAGAAAGATCAGATTAGTTTTTTTTGGACAGGATGCGAATGGAAATCATCAGGAATTATCAGTTTGGTTTCATCAGTCATCGATACCGGGTGTCAGTGGTGATGAATGGAGGCATGAGGAATAGAGAAAGGGAGATTATTTGATCTTTTAATAGCCCGAAGGTAATTTCGGGATTTTTTTTGCCTTTTTTTCTTACTTTTTTCAGTAGTTTTCATTTTTAATAAAGATAATAATAAGGGTGGAGTTGGATAAGTTAGCACCTTGAAGAAAAAGGAGGGTGAAATGGAAGGCGAAACTAAGGATAAGTTGGTACGTGAAGGCGTGGATGTGTTGTTCGATTTTGTCACCGAGGTTGTAGGTTCTCTGTTCAGAAATTTTTTTGCGGTAACTAAAGAGGCTGATGAAAAAAGCAGGCAGGAAAGAAAAGAAATTACTGATAAGTTTAAGGATAGAGTGAAGGGGTTGATAGTTGATTTTTTTGGAGATTGAAACTGACCGTTCTTTACAATTTTTTTTGTCAAAGAGTGATTAATGTTTTCAATTATTTGAGAATATTAATTGCTCTTTAAAATTAGAACCAAGGAGGGAAGGACAATGTCTAGAAGAAGGAAGACAAGAAGCAAGTTTATGATCTTGTTGGGATTGTCGTTGATTACAGTGGCTCTGATTTCTTTGCTGGGAATTATTCTTTATGGAAAATTCTTGGGATTTTTGGTGATTTATCCTTATACGTTTGAGATGATTACGGCTTTTGGAACGAATGTATATTTGGCTAGGATTTTTGCAGTTCTGGCGACGATTGGATTCTGGATTGCCATATTTTACTTTATGTTGAGTTTCAGTGCGCGAAATCGAATGATTGGGTTTTCGTTACTGATTTTGTTTGTTATGGCTCATGCTTTGGCTCTCTATCTTGTAAATAAAGATAGGGCAGTGACAATTCATGGTGAAGTGGGTTATTGCGCTAAGGATCCGATTTCTGGAATAATCCAGTACTATGGTCAGCCGATTTATGATCCAGCAGGTCAGCAAGCTCATAAATGCACTAAGGAAGAAATTAGGCAGTTGATGATTCAGAATCAGTATTCGGACGGAGAGATTCTGCCCGGAGAAATTGGCGAATGGTTTGATTCGGAAGGTAAGCCATTGCTTTACTATTATCGAGATAAGGGTGGCAAGCTTCATTTTCGGTACATTGGCGGTTATTCAAAGGTAGGCAGAAAATGGAAAAAAGTAACGCCAGAAGTATTGCAGGAAATTCAAGGTGATCTGGAGGAACAGGCATCTTCTGGTGTTCAACGAGATTCTGGGTTTGTAGTAAGGGTTAGATCTGTTCCCAAGAGTCAGATAAGTCTGATAAATTTCTATCGTAATTTCCCATTTATTTATGTCTTTCTGTTTTCTCTGTTGAATATTATTGCCTGGGTCTTGATTTTCAAGGATAAGCTAGAGCGTTATCAGCATTGGCTTGGTTTGATTAGTGGGGTTGTTGTAGTAAATATCATTGCTTATGTAGGAATTGATTATTCAGATTCTTATTCTGGATTGGTGATGGCCATTTTGATTCTGTCAGTAGTGGGACCATTTCTTGTTGAATTTCTCAAGGGAGTAGTAGTAGGTATCGGAGAGAGTGTTTAGCCAAAAGAGGCGATAAGCCAAGGGAGGTGAGTCATGGCGTGGTATTCAGTCATTTTGCTCATTCTGGCAGCACTTGTGTTGCTGGTAGGCATTTTGTTAGTAGCAGGACTTTGGGATCCTTTTAGTATGGATAGTGATGGAGATAAAAAGAATGACAAGGATGACAAGAAGGATGGTAAAAAAGACGAGGACGAGGAAGATGCTGACATTGAAGCCTTGACTAGAAAGGATCGGGTTGCGATTGGCGGTATCTTTATAACGATTTTTTTGGCGCTTCTGGGTCTTTTCTTCAGTACGAATCCGAAGTGGATTCGCAAGCTGTCTGGTCGATACGATTCTGATTGTTAGTACATTTTAATCCCGAAGACTTTTTCGGGATTTTTATTTGACGTTTTGTTTTTTTTATATTATAATTTGTCGAGTTCTTTAAAAACTAGAGGAGGGAAAAATGTCAAAGAGTAAACAGAGATTTAGAGTGGTTTCTCCTAGTGGTGAAGCGCGGGAATGGACTTTTGATGAATCTGGCGTTGTGTCTGATCGAAGGGTAGAGAGTAGGCTGAAAAATGGAGGCAGTGATGGTTCTGTTCAAGTTGATTGTTCAATGAGAAATGGTCATGATTCGTCTGAAAATATTGTTTTTGATTCTGGAAAGAAAGTGGGAGGATTTTTTGGACATCCTGTTGTGATTATTCTTTTAATCCTTTTAGTTATTGGATTGATAGCTTCTTTGTGGCTTTTGAATAAACGTAGGATTGAAGATACTGAATTTCTTGGTGGAGTAATTCAAGAAGAGAGAGGGAAAGAGAGAAAGAGGGCAGAGCTAGAAAAAGCTCGAGTGGCGGCTTTACATAGAGCAGCAGAAGAAGAAAGAATTAAGTTGAAGGTTTCGCAGAGTGAAGCGGTAAGATTAAGAGAAGTGATAGAAGAGCCAAAAAGAAGAGCAAGGACAAAGAAAGCGAAGGTGGCGGTTGATTCTGTTAGCTATTCGAATAGAGGGTTAGCGTATAGATTGTGTGAAAAAAGTGGGGTTGGTGTTATGTTTGATAGGTATAGATTAATTATTGAGAAGCCTTATTATGTGTCTAGAGATGGGGCTGAAAAGACTGCTATAGTGTTTGATAGTGATATTATGCCTCTGGAATCTTCTTTGACTATTGAGAAAGGCCAGTGTTGTCCTAAGTTGAAATACCGTTCAAAAAAAGTTTATTTGTTGATGGGTTCAGAGATGGTGTTAAACAGAAAAATATTTTCTTTGCAACTTTATCATAAGTGGCTTGAGAGTGGTGGGCGTATTGTTTTGATGCTTTTGGGAGAAGACGAAAATGGGCACTCAGTTCAAGTTACTTTACAGTTGTAAAATCGGATTCTCATCGAGAGTGGATGTTCTCTTATTGATCCCAATTTAGTTTGGGATTTTTTTTTGCTTTTTTTCTTATGTTTTTCAATAGTTTTCTTATTATTGGAATGCGATTATTGGGGTGGAGTGGGATGGATTGCACTTTAAAACCAGAAGGAGGGAGTCATGTTAGTTAAAATTCTAGTGATAGTTGGAATTATAGTTTTGTTTTATGTAGGGATTAAATTGGTGCTTAGGGGTTTGCCGGATTTCTTTAGCAGGGAAAGATTGAATACTTTGAAGAAAGCAGGTGATTTTTCAATTGCTGTTGATCGTGAGATGTCTTTTAGCGCATTGGGTAAGACATTAGGAAAAAAAATGTTGGTTCAGGGAGCTTTGTGGAGCGTGCCAGTTATCGTTGTTCATGAACAGAGAAAAGTTTTGGGTGATAAAATAGAAGGTCTTGAAGAGGTTGTTAAAAGATTAAAAAGAAAAATGGATGTGAAGTATTTTACATCTCCTCTGGCTTGTTTGGATGGCAGAATGGTTTCGTTGAGAAAGCAGATTGCTGTTGGTGATTTTGATTATTCAAGCTTGTTGGCTGAAGTTGATGGTTTAAAAGATTCTTGCAAGAGTTTTTTGCCTTATTTTAAGGATATTGAAAAAATGTTTCAGGAGGCTTATTCATTGCTTGAAAAAATCAAGGAGCAAACTGATGATGCGGAGGTTTTGTCAGCACTTGATGAACTAGAAGCGGCTCTAGAGGATTATAGGAATATAAAGATTAATTTTGATGATGTTGAAGCAATGGTTTCTTTGAAAGAAGAATTGGGGAAAGTCTTGAGCTTTTTGAAACAATGTTCGTCAGTAGAGATTTCTAATGGAAGTACCGTGAATTATTACGAAGCTTTGGGAGTGAATTCTGATGCTGATGATAAAGAAATTAAGCGCGCTTATCAGAAAAAGAGTATTCAATATCATCCTGATCGGAAAGAAGCAGAATTAGGAAAAATAGATGATGAAGATATTAGGAAAGAAGTTGAAAAGGCATTTAATGAAAGAATTATTTTGATTAAAGAAGCTTATGAAATTTTGTCTGATCCGGTGCGCAGAAAAGAATATGACGAACAGCTTGGCTTGACATAAGCCAAAGGAGGTCGAGATGAAAAGTTTAGCAAGAAGACCAGTGTCAAAACAGTCTTTGATAAAGGGACTTCGAGATTTGACTGGGCGGGCGAGAAACCGTGATAAAATTATCAGAAGAAAAGGTGATTTGTTGCAAATAGCTTTTTTGTTTGATACGACCGGTAGCATGTATTCTTTTTTTGAAAGATGCAAGACAGCCATTGCAGAGATCGTTAGAAGAGTGGCGGAAAAACACAGCTATTGTCAGTTTTGTTATGTTCCGTATAAGAATCATCAGGACGAGAGATGCTTTGACGGGACTCATCCATTTTTCTCAACTGGTTTTTTTGAAAATCCTTTGGATATTCAGGGGCAGTTGGATCGGATCGGAAATAGCGGTGGCGGTGATGGTTTGTGTGCTCTTGAAGATGTTTTTCATTATTTGGCTACGGAATTGAAATGGGATCGTCAGGCTACAAAAGCAGTGGTAATGATTGGAGACATGCCTCCTCATGGGGTCTTGGATTCAATTGGAAAATGTCCCCATGAGTTTGATTATAAACTAGAGGTAGAAGCTTTGAAACGGATGGGTGTTAAAATATATAGTGTTTTCTGTTTTGATGATGGATTGTATCGGATTATGATTAATCCGCTTGATGGGAGAACAGGGGAACATCCTTATTTTTGTCGAAAGACAAAAATCGCTTCATTTTATCAGTGGGTGGCAGAATTGACTTCTGGTAAGTTCTTGCCCCTGACTGATATTGACGATTTGGTTGATTTGTTGGTTGGTATTTGTATGAAAGAGACTGGACATCTGGATGAATTCATAAAAGAACTAAGCGCCTTAAAGGGACTTGCTCCTTCGAAGAAACGGCTTTTACTTGAATTGAAAGCTGGTTCATAATAGCCTATTGTAAAAGGCTATTTTTTTTCTTGCATTTTAATATGTATTGTGATAATATGTAGAATATAAATTTTAATAATTCTTTATATGAAATACGAAATTGCATTATTTTTATCGCCTAAATTGACAGACGAGGATGCGGAAAAGAAATCAAAGGATTTAGAAAAAGATTTGAGCAAGTTTAAAGCAAAAATCTTAGAATCTAATTTTTTGGGTAAGAAGGATTTGGCTTATCCAATAAACCATCTTGAGCAAGGTTATTATTTAATAGTGAAAATTGATGTTGAAAAGGATCAGATTGATAATGTCAGGAACAAGATTAGAGAGAATTCGGATGTGATTAGAGTGCTGATAACCAAGCAGGAAAAGGAAGTTATTAGGCCGAAAAGGAAAATTGTTAAGAAAGAAGGAGATGTTTCCGTAGAGGTTTTAGAGAAAAAGGAGTCAGTTTTAAAGAAGCCAAAAGAGGTTAAAAAAGAGCAGAAGAGTGAGGATTTGGACGCTAAATTAGACAAGATTTTAGAAGAAGACATTGTTGATTAATTTAGTTTTTAAAATAAATATCAATTAACAAAAAACCATGGATTTAAACAAGGCGATGATCATAGGGAATTTGACCCGTGATCCAGAAACAAAGACAACTCCAAATGGAATAGCAGTTTGTACGTTTGGAATTGCGACAAATTTAGTTTGGACTAATTCCGCTGGTCAAAAACAGGAAAAAGTTGAATTTCATAATATTGTAGCTTGGCGGAGGTTGGCAGAGATTTGCGGACAGTATTTGACAAAGGGTGGAAAAATTTATTTAGAGGGTCGTTTGCAGACACGTGATTGGGTTGGTCAAGACGGAGTAAAGAAAACAAGAACGGAAGTTGTTGCCAGTAATATGATTATGTTGGGCTCTAGGATGGGTTCTGCGATGCCAACTGATACTAATGTAGCGAAGCCAATTTCAACAGCTCAAAATAACCAAAATAATGTGGTTCAAAAACAAGAGGCAGTTTCAGAGCCTGTTCCTTCTGTTTCGACCGAAGAACCGGCAGAATCGATTGGTCCCTCAATGCCAGTAAGTCAGCCAGTTAAATCTGCTCCTGTTTTATCTGAACAAACTGATGCAGCAAGTGTATCTGCACCAACTGAAGATTCTAAAGAAGAGGAAGATATAAAAGTTGAAGATATACCATTTTAATAATTAGTAATCAGAAAATAGAAAACAGAAAATAGTTCGATTTATTTCGAATAACTATTTTATATTTTCTCTGCTTGTCGGCAGGTAGGGATTAACTATTTTTTAATTTAATTTATGGCGAATAATATTTTTAAGAAAAAATGTCAATTGTGCGCAGAAAGAATTGAGGTATTAAATTACAGAGATATTACTTTTTTGAAGAAATTTTTGACACCTTATGGCAAGATAGCTCCGGCGCGGAGAACTGGCAGCTGCGCAAAACATCAAAGAATGGTGACTAAGGCTATTAAGAGAGCTAGGGTTTTGGGTTTATTGAGATAACTAGCGCTGATTAGACGCTGATTTTGAACGCTGAATGACGCTGATAATCGTTTCATAGCTTTATTGTTTTATTGTTATATTTTTATGGATAAAATAAATTCAAAATTAAAAGTTTTGGAAAAGAAGGGGTTAGTTAAGGATGCTGTTAAAAATATTAGGATTTGGCTGGAAGATGATGAGTATAAAGATTTTAAGAAAGAATTGATTGAGTTGATTGAAAAAGAAGATGTTGATGAACTAAATGATGCTTTTTATAAAGTAATACCTTTTGGAACTGGAGGGCGAAGAGGAAAGATGGGAGTCGGCACTAATCGAATTAATATTTGTACGATTGCAGAATCGGCTCAGGGTTTTGCGGAATATTTGAAGGAATATTTTGGCGAGAAGGAAGTTGAAAAACGTGGCATTGTGATAACTTATGATGTACGTCATAATTCAAGATTATTTGCAGAAATCGCGGCCTCGGTTTTTGTGGGAAATGGACTAAAAGTCTATTTTTTTAATGGAGTGCGTTCAACGCCTCAAATTTCTTTTACAATTCGCTACCAAAAAGCAATTGGCGGGGCAATGATTAGTGCCAGCCATAATCCGCCAAGTGATAATGGAATAAAGATTTATTGGGAAAACGGTGGGCAAATAGTGTCTCCTCATGATCAAAATATTATTGAAAAGGTAATGGCTGTTAAAAAGGTTAAATATTATGATTTTAAGAAAGCAATTAAAGAGAAAAGGATTCAGATTTTAGAGAAGAAGGTTGATAATGCATATATTAAAACAGTCTGTGCTTTGACTTTAGGAAATTATCGTGATGTTCATGTTGTTTTTACGCCTTTAAATGGTTGTGCTAGTACTTCTTTTTTGCCGGTGTTAAAGAAAGTCGGTTTCAAAAAAGTTGATACAGTTAAAAAGCAGATGCCTTTCGATCCAGAATTTAAGGGTGTGGCTAAGCAGATTCCTAATCCAGAAGTGCCAATATCTTTGGATTTAGCAACCAAGCAGGCGAAGAGAGATGGTGCTGACGTGGTGGTGGGGGCCGATCCTGATGCTGATAGAATCGGCGTAGTTAGTCGCAAATCGTTAAAAAACAAGCAATATGTTTCTTTGAATGGAAATCAGATTGGAGTTTTATTATTTGATTATATAACTAGACAGCAGAAAAGCTTGAAAAATGGATTAATGATAAAGACGATTGTAACGACTGATTTGTTAACTAAAATTTCTAAAGATAATAAAGTTAGTGTAATAGATGATTTGCCAGTCGGGTTTAAATATATTGGCGATGCCATGGATCATAGATTAGGCAAGAAAATTTTTTTGTTTGGAGCTGAAGAAAGCCATGGGTATTTATATGGTGATTATGCGCGGGATAAAGATGGGGCAGTGGCCGCTTTATTAATATGTGAATATGCGGCTTTGTTAAAAAAAGAAGGACGAACTTTATTTGAGCAACTGGAAGAGATTAAAAAGAAATATGGTTATTATCGTGAGCTTTTGCAGGCAGTGTTTTATAATGGTATGGATGGAATGGATAAGATGTTGAGAATTATGGAAAAACTGCGGTTGAAACTACCAACAAAGATTTGCGGTTTAGAAGTTTATACAGTTCTGGATCAATTGAAGAAGAAATTTATTAACCCAAAAAATAATAAGGTGATGGGAAAGTATGTTGGATTTCCTGACAACGCTTTGATATTTTATTTAAATAAAGAAAAGACGATAAGAATTGTTGTTCGACCTTCTGGAACAGAACCAAAAATTAAATTTTATTCAGCTGTAGGGGAAGAGGTTGGAGATAAAAAATACATTGAGGTTAAGAAAGAAAGTGATAAATTGGTCCATGATATTTTAGAGGAAATGGTGGTTAGGGCAGAGAAGATTTCTAAAGGCGGGGAGAGGTTTGAGATACTTGGGTAATATGAAATTAGGTAATTGAGGCTGAAGTTTAACAATTTAACGGCTACTATCGACGATAATAGCCGTTTAAGTGCTTGTTTGTTGGGGCAGGCAGGGTTTAAATAAGGGGTTTATTTATGAATAAGGAAGTTGAAATTAGGGTGATAATTAAGGATTTTAAAAAAGCCGAAGAACGGCTTTTAAATTTGGGGAAATTTGTTAAGTCAAGAAAACAAATTGATAAATATTATTATCCTAAAAATCATAATTTTTATGCTAGGGAACCAATAAAGGAGTATTTGAGAATTCGTAGAGAAAAAGGCGGACATCATTTGAATTATTCTTATTGTCATTTGGAAAAAGATGGTAGTTTGATTTCAACTGATGAGTATGAAACTTTGACTTCGGATCCAGAAGTTTTGGAAAAGATATTTGCTAGAATTGACATGGTACATAAAATAACAGTAACTAAAATTAGAAAATATTTTGTCTTGAAGGATTTTGAAGTGGTGCTGGATTATATTAAGGAGTTGGGATATTTTATGGAAATTGAAGCTAAGAAAGATTTTGGCGGGGAGAAAAAGACAAAAGAAAAATGTTTTGAATTATTGGATAAGTTAAATATTGATTATAAAAAAAGTCCTGAAATGGGGTATCCGACTATGGTGATGAGGGCGAGAAAAACCTGATTTTGTATTGTTGTTGTGGATAATTCGCTTCTTCTTCTTCTGATGTGGTATAATCTAGATAGTTTAAAAATTTAAATAAAACAAATGGAAAAAATCATTCAAAAGATGAGCTTAATATTATTAGGCAGTGTTTTAGTTTTTGCATTTTCTTTTTTGATCTTGCCAGGAAAAAAAGTCAAAGCAGTTGCTTGGTCAACTGAAATCGTAAGTAATAATGGAAATGAACCTTCCCTAGTTTTGGATTCGGCCAATAACCCGAGGATTAGTTATTACGACAATGTAAGCAATGATCTTAAATATGCTTCTTGGGATGGAGTTACTTGGCAAATTCAAACAATATTTAGCTCTGTAATTATTAATCCATACACTTCCTTGGCTTTGGACTCGTCAAATAATCCAAGAATTAGTTATATTGGTGACGACAATCTTAGATATTATTGGGGTGGAGCTACTTGGCAATTTCAGATTGTGGATAGTCTCGGATATATGCCTTCTTTAGCTTTGGATTCGTCAAATAGTCCAAGGATTAGTTATTGGGATGATGCAATTTACGGCCTTAAATATGCATATTGGGATGACACTGTTTGGCAAACTGAAACCGTAGATAGTGAGGGAAGTGTTGGCATTTACAATTCTTTAGCCCTAGATTCATATAACAAACCAAGAATTAGTTATTATGATGCTACAAATGGTAATCTTAAATACGCTTATTGGGATGGTGCTATTTGGCAAACTCAGGTTATAGATAGTACGGGAATTGTTGGTCGTAATACATCCATAGCTTTGGATTCATCCAATAATCCAAAGATTAGTTACTATGATGTCACAAATGGCAGTCTTAAATACGCTTCCGGTGTATTAAGCCAGAAAGAACGAGAAGAAGAAGCTCAACAGGAAGCTCAAGAGGCTCT
>JAUWOX010000089.1 GCA_030611905.1 bacterium | reverse complement strand
AATGGTATTTTTTTAAATTTTGATTGTTCATTTTTGATTTCAGCCACAAAATCTAGGCCGTCTTTTTTGCCTAGTAAATAGTGATCAAGCCAAACAACATCTATTCTTTCAATATCTTCAAGGTAGGATAAAGCTTGTTCAACTGATCGAGCAGTAACAACTGCAAAGCCGCCAAGCTTTAACTTTTTTTTGATAACTTCCAAAAGCGGTTCTTCATCTTCAACTATTAATATTGTTTTTCCATTAGTTTTCATAATATTATAATTTTATTTTTTAAGCAGTTAATTCTTTAGCACCTTCTTTCTTTTTCATGCCTTTAATAGGTATTGTAACATAAAAAGTAGTTCCTTTGTTTTCTTGAGATTCAAACCAGATTTTGCCGCCGGCTTCTTGAACTATATATTTAACAACGTAAAGTCCGAGACCTGTACCATCAGTATCTTTTTCCATTACATTATCAGCTCTGAATAACTTAGTAAATATTTTAGATTGCTGCTGCTTGGGAATGCCATAGCCAGTATCTGTAACGCTAAATAAGAGATCGGAATTTTGTTTGGTGAGACCAACATCAACTTTTCCTTTGGCAGGGGTATATTTAACAGCATTGGAAATTATATTTTGAAAGACTATTCTAATTAATTTAGGATCAGTACTAATAGCTGGCAAATTTTCATCAAATTCTTTGCTAACATTTAATTCTTTTGTCTGGATTTCAGGTTCGAGCTCTCCTATAACACTGGTGATGATCTTGGTCAAATCTGTTGGTTCTGGCTCGATGGCCAAAGTTCCAAGTTCAATCCGGGAAACATTTAATAGGGCATTAACTAGATCTACCATGCGTTGATTACCAGTGTAAATGGTATCTAGATATTTTTTTTGTTCTTTGGTTAGTTTGCCGGCATCACCGGATAAAAGCATTTCAGTGTACCAATTGATAGCTGAAAGTGGTGTACGCAGTTGATGAGAGGCTAAAGAAACGAATTCTGTTTTGGCTTGATCAATTTTTCTTTCTTTTGTAACATCGCGGAAAACTACGACGCAGCCGGTAACTTTGCCGCTTTTATCTTTGAGAGGGGCAGCGCTGTCAGCTACTGGAATCTTCTTGCCTAGCTTGGTAATTATGACTGTATGGTTGGTCATTTCTTGGACTTGGCTTGTGGCAAAGCTCTGCTTGACAAATTTGTCATTAATTTTGTCAGTGTCTTCAAAAACGAATTTGAGCACTTTGTCATAACGCTTGCCCAAGGCTTGTTCAGAGGTAAAACCGGAAATATCAGAAGCGACTTTATTAAAGATGATTATTTTGTAATTTTGATCAATGACAAATACGCCGTCACCAATACTTTGCATGATAGTTTCGATTCTGTTTTTTTCTTGGGCTGTTTTGTCTTTTTCTTGTTCAACATCTTCTAAGACATTAAGAATAGCTTTTTGTTGGCTTTCTAGATTTTGTTCCTTTTGTTTAATATCTTTGGTTTGTTCTTCTACTTTTATATCAACTTCTGCACGTGATTTTTTTATAGCCACAGTCATTTCGTCAAAGGCACGGGATAATTGGCCAATTTCATTTTTTGATTTGGTGCCGACCTTGTGATCAAGATTTCCTTTTGCAATAATTTCTGCGCCTTGTTGTAAATCCTTAATTGGTTTGGCGATTCTGTTAGCCAGCCAAAAAGCAAAAATAATATATATAAGAATAAAACCTATTAGCATTAAACTTATAATAATCACGAGCTGTTTACTAGTGGCTAAGGCTTCTGATTCATCAATTTCTGCTAATAAGCACCATTGCATTTCTGGGATATATGCATGGATGCCTAAAACTTTTTCTCCTCTATAATCAAAATAAATTTCTGTATGTTCCTCCATTTCTACAGGTGAATATCCTTCTATATGTTCTTCAAAACATGAGCGAGTCTGAAGTGAGTTAGCTTTCTCTTTTAAAAAAGTATCTTCTCTAAATCTAGAAGGCGTAATCATATAACCTTCTTTATTAACTAAATAAATTTCTCCTGTTTCTCCTAAACCAGTGTACTCGGCTACTGCACTTTCTATTGCTTTTCCATCAGAAGCAACGGCCACCACTCCAAGAAGTTCTCCATCTTGAATTAAGGGTCCAGCTATGTGAAGTCTACTGCCATCATCTTCAGGCTCATGAAGATCCGAAATAGTATAACTCTTTTTACCATTTATGAAAAAATCTTGATTGGAAACATCCTCGCCAACAGAATTTTTATTAGTAGAAATAATAATTTGTCCTTCAGGATTTATTATTGAAATATGTAAAAAATTAGGATTTTCTGCTTGAACATCTGCTAGAATATCTTCTACTTGCGTTTTATATTCCTCGTCGCCAGTTTCTAAATAACTTTTTAAATATTTTCGTAGCCAGGTTTTGCTTGTAAGTGATCTTGCTCTTTGTTTATACATTTCGATAACTGTTTCTACATGCCTTGCTCTCGATTGTGTTGCTGTCTGCAAATGATTAAAAATCTGATCCTTTATCGTATTACTGACATAGTTTGGTCCAAAAATACCTAAAACTGCCATTATAATTACAAATGGAACAATAAAACTTAAGATTATTTTTGTTCGAATGCTCATTAGTTATTTCTAAGTCCTATTATTTTAGTTTTTCTATTAAGGCCATGATTTCACCAGAGTGTTTTTTGATGATTTCAGGATTGCGGAAATTCTTGGCAAATTCGGCGAGATTTTCCATAGCATTCATAATACTTTGCTTGGTAGGATTTTCAAAATCACCAGAATCTTTGAAAGCCTTTTTAACAATACTGCGGCAGTAGCTTTTATTGACTGACTCATCAGCATCTTCACCGACAACTTCAGTATCAGCACAATGAGCTTGGAAGAAACATTCGATCATGGCGTCTCGGACCATTAGCGGTGTGATGGGCTTGTCTGTATCAACGCCATAAATTTTGGACATAGATTTGATATTGAATTATTTAGTATATTTTTTGTATGCGAAATCAGCTCCAATAAGTATATACGCCATCTTCTTCAGCTTCTATTCTCAAGTTTAACGCCTGACCTATTCCCTTGAACTCACCATGAAATCCAGGAATATCAATTTCAATACTTTTCACATCTTTGTATTTATCTAAAAAAGTAAGGACTGCTTTTTCAATGCCTTTCATTTCAGCAATAAATTGTTCTGTTTTGGCAGTATCTTGGTCTTTGCTTTTCATATTTTTTAACAACTCAACATAAAATGTATTATTTTCAAGATTAAGATGTTCTAATAGATTCTTTGTGAATTTGTCAAGACAGGTACGAATTTCAGATGCCTTTTTTGAATCCGCATCAGCAGAACGCGCCAGGCCGGTTTTTACATTGTTTTGCAACTCTCTGTGCTGCGCAATCATAGTTTTTACTAATTCCTTTTTTTCTTGGTCTGTCATAGTTTTTTATTATTTTCTAATTTGTTTTTTAAATCTTGAATTTCCTTTTTTAATTCTATCATTTTTAATTCACGGCCAGTCATAGCTTGGTTCATCTTCTCCATTTCTTCTTTTTTTTCTTCAGTGACTTTTTCTGTTTCTTCTCTTTTTTTGAGAACATCTTCTAACTCTTGATTGGATTTTTTTAGTTTTTCAGTTTGCTGGACTGTAAGTTTTCTATCCTGTTCTTGGGTATATTGATAGACAAATATCAAAATTGAAACTGCGAAAAATGAGACAAGAAAAATGCTCATAGTGTAGATTGCATACGGTAGTTCAAAATAATTAGGCAGCTGAACATTAAATATTTGTAGAGATAAAACCGTTAGAAATACTAATAATAAAAAGACAGTCCAATAAATTCCCTTTTTGTATCTTTGAGTAAGAAAGATAATCGGCGGGAACATGTAGATCCAAAATAGGCCAGTGACTTCAAAGCCGCCAGTAATAAAATTATGAATAGAAATAATGGTAACAGCTAAGGCACCAAGAAATAAGGCTAAGTGCCAGCCTTTTTTGAATTGGATGGCAATAAGGGCAATGACGAGCAGAAGTACGAGAACAAATTCGAGACCAGCCTCAAAATAGTCTTTGACATAGATATTTGCTATGGCGTAAACAACAAAAAGTACAATACCAATAATGGCTACTATATAAAGAAGTCTCTTTCTGCTCAAAAATATTTTTGGAGTTTCTAGGGAATTTTCCATTTTTATTTTGATTCTTTTAATTTTTCGATTTCTTTTTTTAATTCTATCATTTTTAATTCGCGGCCGGTCATTAGTCTATTCATTCTTTCTGCTTCATCAATTTTTTCTTGTAAATCTTTGGTGCGCTCTTGTACCTTTTTTTCCAGTTCTGCTTTGGTTTTTTTGAGATCTTCTGTTTTTTGCTTGTTTTCTGCAGAAGAAGCTCGAAGATCATCGATCATTAAATTGAGAGCAACTAAAAGTTCTGTAAATTTGCTTTCTTTTTCAGGAATTTCAAAATTTTTGGAAAGATCACCCATAGCTATTTTTTGTAGAATAGGAATGATAGTTGCTAGTTCTTTTTCTGTTTTTCTGTTCAATTCTCCAATCTTTTCTTCTGTCTTTTTGCACACGCCATCACGAGCTAGAGCCATAATCTTCCGTGGGTCTGTGGTCTCAGAAGCTTCTTGAAAAACTTCTATTAAGGCCGTCATGAAAGCAAGGCGTAACTCTGTATCAAT
>JAUWOX010000132.1 GCA_030611905.1 bacterium | reverse complement strand
TCATCCAGCTAAAATTGAGGAGACAGTCGAGCAAGTCAAAAAAGAAATTGCCAAAGAGATAAAAGAAGCTGGCGAACAAGCAGTTTATGAATTAGGCATAGCCGATCTAGATTCCAAATTAGTTCAACTTCTCGGCCGATTACAATTCCGTTCATCTTATGGACAAAATGTATTAAAGCATTCTATCGAAGTTGCCAATTTTGCCAAAATTATAGCTGAAGAACTTGGCGCTGACGTTAGTGTAGCTAAAAAGGCTGGCTTACTGCACGACATTGGAAAAGCAGTTGATCATGAAATAGAAGGAACTCATATAGAAATTGGTCGCAATATTTTGAAAAAATTTGGTGTCTCGTCCGAAGTGATTCATGCCATGGAATGTCATCACGAAGATGTTGAGCCAAAAACAACCGAAGCTGTTATTATTAGAGCAGCCGATGGAATCTCCGGCGCTCGGCCAGGAGCCAGAAAAGACACTTATGAAAACTATATTAAACGCTTAACAGATTTAGAGAATATCGCTGCTAGTTTTGAAGGAGTTGAAAGAACCTATGCTATTCAAGCTGGTCGTGAAGTTCGCGTCTTCGTTTCCCCCGGGAAAATAGATGATTTGCAGGCCAAAAAATTATCCCAAGAAATTGCTGATAAAATTGCCGATGAGTTAAAATTTCCTGGTGAAATTAAAGTTAATGTTATTAGAGAAACCAGATCTGTTGATTTTGCGAAATAAAATTCTAAATTCTAAATAATATGAAATTATTATTCTTCGGCGACATAATAGGTCGTCCCGGGAGAACGGCCATAAAAAGCATTCTTCCAGAACTAAAGAAAAAATATGATCCTGATTTAATCATTGCTAATGCAGAGAATCTTGCTCATGGCCTTGGCATTACTAAGAAAACGACTCAAGAGATTCTAGATGCTGGAGTTGATGTGCTAACTTCTGGCAATCATATTTATGATAAATCAGAAGGCGTTGAAATGCTGGAACAACAGTCAGATTTGCCAGTTATTAGGCCAGCCAATTATCCAAAGGATAACCCAGGCAAATCCTATCTAATCAAACAAATACGCACTAAAAAAGCTCTAATTACCAATGTTTGCGGTCGTGTTTTTTTTTAATAAGATCTTGATTGTGCATTTAATGCAGTCGATAGAATTTTTGAAGAAACGAAGAACGAAAAACTCGATATCATAATTGTTGATATGCATAATGAAGCTACTTCTGAATCCCGAGCCCTAGGCTTTTATTTAGATGGTAGAGTCTCTGCGGTTCTCGGCACTCACACCCATATCCAGACCGCAGATGAACAAATCCTTCCCCAAGGGACAGCTTACATCACTGATGTTGGCATGGTTGGTATCAAAGATTCTGTTTTGGGTATCGAAAAAGATAAAGTCATTGAACAATTTTTGACCCAAATGCCAACTAAATGGGATGTTGAAGACGAGGGCGCTGTTGAAGTTGATGCGGTTGTAGTGGACTTTGACGAAAAAAATAAAGTCAAAACAATCGAGAGAATTCATGAATTGGCAACCTAATTATTGGTAATAAATAAATATCACAGAGTCAACCAGGCTCTGTTTGTTTTTTTCATTTATTTGAGTTAAAATAATAATAATAATCAATAACTAGCTGATTACTAATTATTAATTTTATGCCCAAAATAAAACAACAAAAAAAACCACCATCACAACTCCGCCAAGATATTGTTTCTGGCAATTGGGTAGCTATTGCTTCCGGTCGTGAAAAAAGACCGAAATCTTTTAAAACAGTAAAATGCGCTGTGGTAAAAAGTTCAAAAAAAGATTGCCCTTTTTGCGATCTAGAAAACAACCCACACAAAGTAATGTTAGTTCATCCTTTTCGCAAAGATGATCCCTATCTTAAAGAAATCAAAAAAGAAGGAAAGCCTTTACCTACTTACAAAGACGAACCCTTTAGCATAATTGATGTTTATAATAAATTTCCAACCTTTGTTCCGGTGGGAGATTTCAAGAAAAAAACCGTTGGCCCCTATAAAACCCTTCCCGGTTATGGTTATCACGAAGTTATTATTCCTGCCTCGCATTATAAAACATATGGCCAATTGCCAGTTGATCGTGTCAAAGAAATTATTGATGTTTTTCAAGCCAGATATTTAGATCTTGCCCCTAAAAAACATATTGATTATATTTCAATTATTCATAATCATAGACCAGAAGCTGGTGCTTCAATCGCTCATCCTCACTCTCAGCTTTTTGCCATTCCTATTATTCCCAAAGATATTAAAGCTTCGGTCGGTGGTTCAAAAGAATATTTTGCCAAACACGGCAAATGTCCCCATTGCGAAATGCTTGAATGGGAGCGTGAAAAAAAAGAAAGAATTGTTTTTGAAAATGAAGATTTTATCGTCGTCTGCCCTTTTACTTCAGAAGTAGCTTTTGAAACCCGTATTTATCCCAAATTACATTCTCCGTATTTTGAAAAGATACAAGAAAAAGAAAAAATCAATTTAGCTAAAGCATTGAAGTTATCTTTGAATAAAATTTACAAAGCCTTGGATGATCCACCGCTCAATTTCTTTTTTCATACTGCTCCAGCTGACGAAAAAAATCATGATCACTACCATTGGCATATAGAAATTTTTCCAAAAGTTACAATCTGGGCCGGCTTTGAATTAGGCACCGGTATTGAAATTTCTACCATAGAGCCAAAGCAAGCTGCCGAGATTTTGCGTAAAACAAAGTAAAAGTTATGCACATCTGATAGCTTGTGTTTATCTTTTGCCTTATTTATAATAAAAACGGAACATAAAAATATAAAGATAAATTGTTTTCTTATTATTTTTTAGCTTTTTATATTTTTAGTTCTTTTAAAGAAGGGGGTGATATAAATGACCAAAATTAAATTGATTGAAACCCTATCGTCAAAATTGGGTATTTCTAAGAGAGAAGCTGAAAAATTTCTTAATACTTTTGTCGACGTTGTTACCGATCAACTAAAACAGGATAACAAAGTTGCTGTCACCGGCTTTGGAACTTTTACTATTTCTAATAGAAAAGAACGTGAAGGAGTTAATCCCCAGACCAAAGAAAGAATTACTATTCCAGCCATGAAATTGCCTAAATTTACCGCAGGAAAAACCTTGAAAGACAGATTGCGAGCAGCTAACACTCCTACTCCAAGCGAATAAAACAAAATTTTTTTTAAATAATACAAAAGCGAGAATTCTCGCTTTTTGTAATATTATAATCTGAAATTCAAAATTTACTTATCATTTATTTATATTCTCGCATCTTGGTTATTTGAATATGGTATGTTAAAATCAATTCATGGATCAAATTTTGTCCCAGCTTAATCCAACTCAACGCCACGCCGTTTTGCATCAAAACGGCCCTCTTTTAATTTTAGCCGGCGCTGGATCTGGCAAGACCAAAACCTTAACACATCGCATTGCCTACCTTATCTCTAAAGACGTC
>JAUWOX010000126.1 GCA_030611905.1 bacterium | reverse complement strand
TTCCATTCTCCATCGAATTGATGAGCGTCGGGCAGTATGATCCATGAACTTTGCAGCATTCAGACCTTGTTGCACTTTTTCCTCACCTATCCATCGAGAACATTCTGTAATATCTATGTCGCTGAGCTGAGGTAGGAGCGTAGGAATATATTGCACTCCCCGGAGAAAATCCAGTAATCCGGCACTATGTCCAGCAGTAATACGCGGAAGGTCATTGAGGTTCACGACTCCTGAGAGCTTGTCGTTCCATATTTCTAATGCTTGTTCAAGTGTTTTGACAATGATCATAGTTTCTCCTTGTTCTATGTCCAAGACGAGCTTAATTCATTTTGCAAAGAGCAGACTGTAAATTATGTTTGTACATCCAAATTAATGAATGATAGTTAATTTTAATTGAAAAAATATATATAACAAATCTCTATGGCCTAGCTTGTCAAATAAATCTTGACAAACTTTTTAAGGAGCCTATAATGGATCATTATGACAAGCAATAAAAAAAGCAGGAATATTACGATCCTGCAAAAATTAGGTCTGGGTGAGAATGAGGCATTGCTTTATTCTCTTATGTTGAAGCGCCCCAAGAGCACCGTTCTTGAATTGCAAAGTTGGGCACCTTTTCCTCGGACAATGTTGTAT
Organism: bacterium; assembly: GCA_030611905.1. Lineage (GTDB taxonomy): Bacteria > Patescibacteriota > JABMPQ01 > JABMPQ01 > JAQVVF01 > JAUWOX01. Next base: position 2,919 of record JAUWOX010000126.1, on the reverse strand, counting down.
TATGTTTTGAATAATCTTAAATCTGCCGGATTGATTACTGCAACGCGAGAGGGCTGGCGGACAAAATACATTGCTCAAAATCCAGAGCATCTGTATGAGTTGCTGGCCAAGCGTGAGCAGGATTTTAATAGTGAGATGCAGTCAGTTGCACGATTGATTCCAGATTTGAAAACAACTTTTCGTCTGGCAAGCAAGCGTCCAGATACACAGATTTTTTCTGGAATTGATGATTACAAGATTGCATTAGAAAATATGCTGAAGAGTAATCCAAAGATTATTTATCAATATAAATACATTGGCAAGGGGAGGATTCCGGGAATTGAGATTCGCGAGGAGATAGACAAGAAACGCCTAAACAAGAGAATTGATTTGAAAATGATTGTTGCAGATGACGATGAAGCAAAGGCTTGGGTTGATACACAGCCCTATGATGATTTTACCTGGCATTGTTTTGCGCCAAAAGATTTGCAAGTTTGCCAAACTGATATTTATCTTTATGAAAATATTTTTTATTGGAGCAATTAGGGGCGGGCGAGAATTACAGCCGAAATATTTAGAGATTGTTGATTTGCTAAAAAAATATGGTGACATAGAACCAGCCCGGGCTGCTGATGAAACAATTTCCAAGTATGGAGAGACGGAGTTAACGCAACAGGAAATACATGATCGTGAATTGTCTCGGATTAGTAATTGTGATATTCTTATTGCAGAAGTGACCACTCCTTCTTTGGGTGTTGGATATGAAATTGCCAAGGCTTTGGAAATGAATAAACGAGTTTTGTGTCTATCTCATGGGGAAAATACATATAAACTTTCGGCGATGATAAAAGGTAATCCAAAAATCGAAGTGTGTAAATATCAGAGCTTGTCGGATTTGAAAAAATTATTGGAGAAGAACTTGAATAATTAAATTAAAATTATGACAAAACAAGAAGAAAAATTGGAAAAACTTTATGAAGATTCTGAGACTGGATGTTGTAAAAAATTCAATCCAGAGCCTTGGCAGGAAAAAGAAATTATATGGCATGATCGGCTGTTTTTAAAAGACCATGTGGCTAGTTTCTTGCATATTCCTTTGAATTTTGGAAAAGTAATGATGAAAAATATGGAGAAAATCAAAAAGGCAAATGCCCTGCTCCCAAATCCCTTAATGCTGTCAGATGAGAACTCTTTATTTGGATCAGATCTTTATATAGCAGTGAGCAAAGATGTACCAGATTCAGAAATGGCAAAAATATCTGGGACTTTTTTGACTAAGGTTTATGACGGCAGTTATAAAAATATGGGAAAATGGACCGAGAATATGAAAAAATATATTGATTCAAAGGACAAAAAATTAAAAAAGATGTATTATTTTTATACGACCTGTCCAAATTGCGCTAAGCATTATGATGAGCAATATACTGTGTTGTTAGCTAAGGTGGATTAAGGATTAATAATTTAAGTTATAAAAGCAGCTCACGGAGAGCTGTTTTTTGACAAATATTTTTGATAATGTTAAATTCTATAAATATTTGACAGGGTTCTTAATAATGTTTATTATGCATTAATGCCTGAACTTTTACATTCAAGAGGGGGCAGATAGCCCGGAGGAGGATATGATGAGAACAGTGGCGCTCAATGATACGCCGTTGCAATTAACAAACGATGGAGAATTGGAGCTTTTCTTTATTGGTGTTGGTTCTGCTTTTGCGCAAGACCATTATCAGACCAATTTCTTGATTATCAAAGGTCAAACTCATATTATGGTTGATTTTGGAATGACTGGTCCGATTGCTCTAAGCGATGTAGCTGGATTGAAGCCTGTAGATATCGCAACTATTTTGCCTACACATTCTCATGCTGATCATGTTGGTGGGATTGAGTGCTTAGCATTGATGAATCGTTATGTAGGACAGCAATTCATGGACAAGCCTAAGCTAGCTATGATCATTACAGAAGAGTATCAGCGAGTGCTTTGGGATTATACATTGCGCGGTGGTTTGGAATGGAATGAAGAAGCAGGGGGAAGGAAGCTTGCTTTTAGTGATTTCTTTACTGCGGTTCGGCCGACTTGGAAGACTCATCAACCTCGGGAGATTTGGGAAATTCAAGTTGGTGATATTCATTTGGAATTATTCCGAACGATGCATATTCCTGAACAGGCTCCCACATGGGAAGCAGCTTTTATTAGTTATGGTCTGATGATTGATGGACGAGTATTTGTGTCTGGCGATACTCGATTTGATAGAGCTTTAATTGATCACTATGCTGATCAAGCAGAGATGATGTTCCATGATGTTCAGTTTTTCCCTGGGGCCGTGCATGCGCCCTTGGCAGAGCTGCAAACTTTGCCAGATAGAGTTAGGAAAAATATTTGGTTGATGCATTATGCTGATAACTGGGCAGATCAAGATATTTCTGGTTTTGCGGGCTTGACTCCTCAAGGAGTAAGATTGATTTTTGATTGAAACTAACAGCTCATAGAGCTGTTTTTTTATTATAACAATTCTGCTATAATTAGTTTAAGTTTAAAATAAAATTTATGTTAAAAATTTTGAAGTTTGTATTAATTATTGTTTGTTTATTATTTGTTCAAAGCTTTGCTTCAGCTAAAACTGTGAAACCAAAGAATTTGAAGTATAAGGGAGCTTTTCGAATGCCGCAGGGAGCTTCTGGCGAAGAAGGTCCAAAGACTTGGTCATGGGGCGGGAGATATGCGACTTATTATCCGCACGGCAATCTAGACAGAACAAGCGGATATAAAGGGTCTCTATATGCTACTGGACATAATCAATATCAATATGTTTCGGAAGTAAGTATTCCTACGCCAGTTAATTCTAAAAATAAAAAATTGAATGAACTTCCTTTTGCTGAAACTCTGCAGGGGTTTCAAAATATTAGAGGAGATAGAATGGGTGAATTGGAATTGCCAATATT
>JAUWOX010000160.1 GCA_030611905.1 bacterium | reverse complement strand
GGTTGTTAGAATATTGGGGTGATGATTACAAACGAATTAAAAAATACACCTATTATTACCTCGATTTAAACTGTCATAAAAAATTAGGCTTTGATTTTTCATGGGGATTTGAGGGATTTCCTATTAGCTTACCTCCAAATTATATGGTTGATCATCCTCTTCCTATATTAGAGGATCGAAATAAATACATCGACATTGACGGAAAAGTGTTTTTGAAAAAAGTATCTTTCGGAGCATCCAACCTCTCTTGGTATGTGACAAATTATATTAAAACGGAAGACCAAGCGGATTATTTTTATGATACATATTTTGATGTAGAATGGGAAGAAGCTCCAGATTTTGCTTCAAAAATCAATAAAAAGCTACAAAAATTCCCTTTGGATGAGATTGTACCTTGTGCGCACCTGAATTCCATATTAGAGCCGATTTGGGAGGGTATAGGGTTAGGATTATTGATCAAACTCATAAGGAAGAATAAAAGAAAAATACAGAGATATATAGACTTAAGAACCAAATTAGCTGTAAAAGCAGCAAAAATGTTAGCAGAAACAGATTTTGATATTTTCTTTATGTGTGATGACAGTGCTTTAAAAAATACAACCATGATAAATCCAAAATATCATCGCGAACTTATCGTTCCAGCTTATAGGAAAATTGTTCATGAAATTAGAAAAGCAGGAAAGTACGCTCTCTTTCATTCTGATGGCTTCACTGAACCATATTTTGAGGGATTAATTGAAGCAGGCTTTCATGGAGTGGAATCTCTTGAGCCAATGGCAGGTATGAATTTAAAGCATTTAAAAGAAAAGTACGGGGACAAATTGTGTTTAATTGGTAATATAGATGTTTCACAGCTTTTGCCCTATGGCACAAAAGCTGATGTAAGAAATGCTGTAAAGCAATGTATTCGTGATGCGGGTGAAGGAGGAGGTTATATATTAAGCCCTTGTACGGATATTACAAATTCGTGCAAACTAGAGAATGTATTAGAGATGATTTCAGCAACGAAGAAATATGGGGAATATCCTTTAAAGGTGTGAAATGGGATTTTAAAATATAGAAATTTAAATAAAAGTTAAAAAAAAAAATAAGTTAAAATCCAAGTTCAAGTAACTTAGCTTTGTTTTCTAAAACTTTTTCTTGAGTAAGTGGATAGAATTTCCAGAAGATCAATGTACCTACTAAAATGACCAACGCAGGGATAAGTCCGAGTAGAAGACGGATTCCTAATAAAACTGAACCGACATCAGCACCAGATGCAACTAAAGCGGCATAATTTTCAAGTCCAGCTTCAAACCCGGTAATAGTGAATACTGTTGTAATTAACGCTTCATCAATAAAAGCCGTTATGAGAGATATTACTGCCCAGGTGCCGACAAGTATACCTTTTTGATTCTTCCCTTGACGAACAACAAAGTCATCTTGTACGTTTGAATACAACACTGGCATTCCAATAGTCCATACACATCCATTTGCAAAACCAACCAAAAACATGATAATCATTAAATCGATATCAGTTTGGAAAAAAGTCAGTAGAGAATAACAGACAACTAATATTAAACTTCCAATAACATAGAGTTTCTTATGGTTATTTATACGCTTTAATAACTTCAACCAAAATGGGATAGAAATCAATGATCCCAAGAGAAAAAGTGCGAAAAATGGGATCATGGCATCTGGATCGTTAGATTGAAGGATAAATGTCACCAAATATGCTACCATTCCAATCGCTATAGTTGAAGCAACAAGCCAGAGAACGTACGAACCATAGAGAGCCATAAAACTTCTCTGTTTAATAACTAGCAATACACCTCTAAATACATGTATACGCTCGTACTCTCTTGAGTAATAGCGGTCAATAATGATCTTATCTTCTCTAGCGCCCTTTATAACGAATATTATGCCAAAGATAATCGCTATAAAAGCAATAATTGTTGCCATAATGGCGTATGAGATTATAGTTTGTCCAAAAAACAAAAGAAGCGGTGGAATCATCATTCCTAAGACTTGTGCAATCATGTCAAAGAAACCCCAATGTCCTGCATATTTCCTTCTTTCTTCTTCAGTTCGAAATTTATCTGCACGAAGTATAGCCACATGGATATCTACAAGCGTAATAAATAAATCAAACACGAAAAGAGAGAGTAGAAGCCAAATCATTACGGGCAAAGGACCAAGGTCAGCAACTGTACCAGGAGGAGCAAATATCATGATTAAAGATAAAGACTGTGGAATAAATCCGATTGCTATCCACGGAAAACGTCGACCCCATTTTCTTGTCCACTTAAAATTTTTATCGGTTAGCCACCCAATTAATGGCTCGTTGAGAGACGCCCACACAGTATTTATACCAACAACAGTCAAGATCCAAATGGGTTCGAGACCGACTTGAGTATGATAAAAGAAAAACATATAGAGACTCATTGTTGCCGTTGGAATCGTCCAGAGAATATTGTATGTCCCAAAAGATAGGTATGTCGAAAAAGAATGTCTTGAAGTTGGTTCTTCATTTTCAGTCATAAAAACACCAATTTTAGATTTTAATATATTTTTAATTTGTATTTTCTTTATAAAAAATTTTGATTAGTACTAATCAACTTTTCTTATTTTAAATATTTCCCTTTTTGTATTGAATATTTATGCTTAAAATTAACAATAAACATAATATTAAC
>JAUWOX010000140.1 GCA_030611905.1 bacterium | reverse complement strand
AGAGATTTAGATTATCCGGATTTTGATAATCCTAGTGATTTTATAAGTTTATCTTCGGATAATGAATATGCGATTTATAATGGTAATGTTAAGATTTTGGCATTGAAGCCTGATTTGCTTAAAAAGGTAATTGATGGTCAGGTGAGGATTATTTCTGTTAAAAAATTCATGCATAATATTGAAGAGATTGAGAGGCCTTATGAGATGGTGAAGCGGACTCATTGGCAGGGAAAACCATTTTTTAATGGTGCATTGGCACGAGTTAATATTAATAAGGATTTATTAAATGAAGAAGCTCTAAGGCTTTTAGAAACAACCGAGATAGAGCTTCCAACTTGTAATACTTTTTATAATGTATTGGCGCAGGCAATTGAGGTGATTCATTGCATTGAAGAAATTAGGAATTTGCTAAGAGAATTAAGAAAAATTAATTTTTTGGAAACAAAGAACTCTGAATTTAAAGTTAAGGCCGGGAAAGGCGTAGGAGCAGTTGAAGCGCCAAGAGGAACGTTGTATCATTACTATAAGGTGGGTGCAGATGGTTATATCAAAGATTGTAATATTATTACACCAACAGCGCAGTTTTTGGCCAAGCTAGAAGATGATTTAAAGGTGTTTTTACCTGATACTTTGGAGATGTCAGACAGTGAGCGCAGAAGAGAGATTAAGATGATGATTAGGGCCTTTGATCCGTGTATTAGTTGTGCTACACATTAATGTTTGATACTGGGACTTGATTATTTTGGTTTATTAATTATTAAAACTATGCATGATTTTCATGCCGCGGACAAGATTTTAAAAATAGCTCTGGAGAATGCTAAAGAGAATGGTTTAAAAAAAATTGACAAGATGGTGGTGGAGCTAGGACATGTTATAGAACATGGGGAGGAGATTTTGGCTGAAAATTTGAAATTTAATGTTAGGATGTTGGCAAAAGGAGGATTGGCTGAAGGGGTGGAGATTGTGGTGTTGAAAAAGGAAGGTATGAGGGGATATAGATTGAAGGAAATAGAGGGTGAATAGTAATTTCGTAATTAAGTAATTAGAAAATCTATGGATAAGAAGACTGTAAAAGATATTGATGTTGAAAATAAGGTCGTCTTAATGCGAGATGATTTTAATGTACCTGTTAAGGATGGAAAGATTCTAGATGATTTTAAGATTAGAAAGAGTTTGAAGACGATTAATTATTTAGTTGAAAAAAATGCCAAGGTTATTTTGATGTCGCATTTAGGCAGGCCCGGAGGGAAGGTGGTTGAGGATTTGAGATTAGATCCAATAGCTGTTAGGTTGAGTGAGCTTTTAAATAAAGAAGTAAAAAAATTGAATGATTGTATTGGTGAAGAAGTTAAGAAAGCAGTTGATGGAGTAGATTTTGGTGATATAATTTTATTAGAGAATGTTCGTTTTTATTCGGAAGAAAAAGAAAATAATTTGGGATTTGCAAAGAAGCTGGCAAGTTTGGGTAAGGTTTTTGTAATGGATGGGTTCGGAGTAGTGCATCGAGAACAGGCATCTGTTTCTGGAGTTGCTGGATTATTACCGGCAGTGGCTGGATTTCTTTTAGAAAATGAAGTTGATGTTTTAACTAAGGTTCTAAATGATCCGGAGCGGCCATATGTGGTAGTTTTGGGTGGAGCAAAGATTAGAACTAAATTAGAGTTGATTAATAAGTTATTGAATGAAGCGGATTGGATATTAATTGGTGGTGCTTTAGTTAATACGATATTGTTCGCTAAGGGTGTTGATGTTGGAGGTTCAAAAATTGACAGGGAATTGCTGCCTGATGTTAAAAAAATTATTGATAATAACAGATTGGTTCTTCCATTAGACCTAGTAGTAGGTAGAGATAATGGTGATGAGGCGAGAATAGTTGATGTGGGGCAGGAGATTGGTCAAAATGAATTTATTTATGATATTGGCCCGAAGACTTTAGATTTATTTCTGAAGCATGCTAAAAAGTCGCAATTGCTTGTTTGGAATGGACCTTTGGGAAAGTTTGAAAATGAAAAATTTGCAAAAGGAACTTTTGGTTTTGCAAAAGAGTTGCCTGGTTTAGAAAAAGTTATAGTTGGAGGCGGGGAAACTTCTTTAGTGATACATGATTTAGAGCTTGAAGATGAGATTTATCATTTGTCAACTGGCGGAGGGGCTATGTTAGAGTTCTTAGAGGGAATAAAATTACCGGGGATAGAGTGCTTGTTAGATAAATAACATTTTAATATGTCAAAAATTACAAAAGTAAAAGCGCGAGAGATTTTGGATTCACGTGGAAATCCTACGGTTGAGGTGAAAGTTGATTTAGATGATGGTAATTTTGGAATTGCCAAAGTTCCATCTGGCGCTTCAACGGGAAAACATGAGGCTTTAGAACTTAGAGATGGTGATAAAAAACGATATGGTGGCCTAGGTGTTTTGAAGGCTTGTAAGAATGTTAATGAGATTATTGCTAAAAGATTGATTGGCATGGATGCAAGCAAGCAGAAGAAAATTGATAGAACTATGATTGCTTTAGATGGGACAAAAGATAAATCGAAATTAGGCGCTAATGCTATTCTGGGAGTATCGTTGGCTTGTTGTGTTGTTGCGGCAAAATCAAATAAGTTGAAGTTGTATGAATATGTTGGGAAATTGTTTGGAGCAGATAATTTTGTTTTGCCGAAAGCATATTTTAATATAATTAATGGTGGAAGGCATGCTGATTCTGGTTTGGATATTCAGGAATTTATGATAGTTCCTAAGGCGATTAGTTTTGCTGAAAAAGTTCGGGTTGGTTCTGAAGTTTTTCATGCTTTGAAAAAGATACTAGAGAAAAGAGGGTTTTCTACTTCTGTCGGGGATGAGGGTGGTTTTGCTCCGAAGTTGGATAGTAATGAGCATGCAATTGAAATGATTTTGAGGGCGATTGAAGAGGCTGGTTATAAGCCGGGGGCTGATGTTAATTTAGCAATGGATGTGGCGGCTTCTACTTTTTATAATAAAGAAAAGAATAGCTACTGTTTAAATAATGGAAAATGCTTAGAGTCTGATCATTTAATTGGTATGTTGGCTGATTGGGTGTTAAAGTATCCCATAAAGAGCATTGAAGATCCGTTAGGTGAAGATGATTGGGAGGGTTGGAAAAAGATTACAAAAAA
>JAUWOX010000082.1 GCA_030611905.1 bacterium | reverse complement strand
TGGTGGAGGCGGGCTAGGTGAGATTAGTGCTTTGAAAAGTAGAGGAGCAAAATGGGCGCGGCCGCATCCTGGTCCTTTTTTGTGGGACAGCATGCAAAAGAATAAAGAAGAGGAAATTAATTTTAATAAAACAGATCAGATAGTTAGAGATTATCAAAAATCAGGGATTGGAACTTTGGTAACTCTATGGCCGTTTGCTAATTGGGATCAAAAGAAGCGAGATAATGCTGAAGAATGCAAGGTTGCGAGTACGGATGAGTTTTTGCCCAAAGGAAGTATTTTTGAGGAGTATCTGCCGACTTATCGTTGTAATCCTAAAAATTGGAATAATTATAAAAAATGGGTAGCGGCTGTTGTGGAAAGATATGATGGTGATGGTCAGAATGATATGCCGGGATTAGAAATTCCAATTAAATATTGGGAAGTAATGAATGAGCCGGATTTAACAATGCCAGAGGGCGAGGTTGAGAGACTTGATTTTTATAAACAGGGGCCGGCGGAATATGCGGAGCTTTTGACAATAACTTATGAAGTAATTAAAGATGTTGATTCAGAGGCCGATGTGTTAATTGCCGGTGCGGCTGGTGGGAGTGATCAGTTTTTGGATTTTTATAAAGAAGTTTTTAAAAATGGAAGCGCTATTGTTTCATTTGATATTGGAAATGTGCATTGTCTTTCTAATGATGATTATCAATCATTTAATGTTGAGCCTTATAAAGAAATGTTGGATGAGTTGGGAATTAAGAGGCCGATTTGGGTGACTGAAGCAGAGGCGATAATATCTGATAATGCCAGCGTTAATGCGACACAGACTATGTTGAGTACGCAGGAAGCTTTGAGATTAGGAGCTAAAAAAATATTTTTTACTAGATATGAATTTACTGAAAAGGATGCAGGGACGGGGAAAGACGAAAAAGCAGAGGATATGCCGATTGAGCTCGATGGCAATGATCCAGTGGAGGCGTATAAAATAATAACTGCAGAATAGTTGACAAATAATTTGAAGCATTATAAATTGTAGTGATCGTTCTTTGAACAAAGATAAGCATGGGGGGTGTGAAATGAGCAAATTGCAGGATTTACGATATCTCATATTTTTGGAAGAGATTGATCCAGCCAGATTGCCGAGAGATCTTGTTAGACATATTGGCTATGATTCCTCTCAACCGGATTTGCATTTTTTTCCTGTTATTTTTGACAGGGGTTATTATTTGATTGTTTATTGGCAAAATAGATATATATTGACCGAAGTGTTAGGAAATATTGGAGATCACGATTTTGGACGACAGCCGGTGTTGGAATGGATAGGTCAAGATGTCATGCGCCGGCATAAATATCAGTGTAGTCGTTATTCTGTTTCGAATGTGGTAGGAATGCGGAGGGATTTGATACGTGGTTTTGTTGGTGAGGATTCTATTGTGTATAGGTTTTCTGATCTTGAATATGTAGTGGTTAAGTGGGAGCTGGCAGGAAATCATTTGACGTTAGAGACGACTCATGATTATCAGGCGGGTAGGTTGTCGGATAGTGATGTACAATTGGTTTCTAAATCATTGATTGTTTTGACTGAATTGCCTGCTTCGAGAGAAAGATTAAGAGTTGTACATAGCCGAGGTTAGTCTCGGTTTTTTATTGTTGAATTTTTTGTTATAATGGAGTAGTATAAAGTATTATTATGTTGATTAAAGTAAAGGTTTATCCTGGAGAAAAAGAGGATAAAGTCATAAAAAAATCCGAGGATAGTTTTGAGTTAAGGGTTAAGGAAAAGCCGGTAATGGGTCAGGCCAATCGGGCAGTAGTGTGGCTATTGTCTTTATATTTTGGCGTTACAAGAGATAAGATTAGAATCGTGAGAGGATTTAAGCAAAGAAATAAAATTATTGAAATAAATGGAAGAGAAAAAAGGTAAAATTTTAGTTGATAGTGTGATGATTGCTCCCAATCCATTTTATGTGGTTCGTGAAGCTTTGTCGCGCAAGGTTGGTTTTTTAAAATTTTTAAGAAGGCGGAATGACAGTTTGAATGAGTTGGATAGTAGTTTTTGGAAGGAGGGTATGTATGATGGAATAGAATTGAATTATCCAGGGATTGGTTTTTTTGATGAGAAGTGGAATATAAAGGAGAAAAAATTATTGGAGTATAAAAATAGTAATTATCCATTTTATACTTTTCATGGTTGTTTTGGTTCTCTCCCAAAAAGATATCATGGATTGTATTTTAATTTGGCTTCTAGCGATAAATATGTAAAAAAAGCCTTGCAATCGCAAATTGATGTGGCTAGTATTTTAAAAAAGGATGATAAAACCATTTTGGTTCTTCATCCGGGGACTGCGGAGAATGGAAATAGAGAAGAAGCTTTGAATAATATTGTTTGTAATCTTGAATTTTGCTTAGATTATGCCAAGCAAAAAGGAGTGATTATTACTCTAGAAAATGTTAATTGGGATCTCGATAAAAATGTTTTGGGGTGCTATGTTGATGATTTTGTCTATATTTTTAATAAAATACAGCATGAATGCTTGAAGATTTGTTTTGATGTGGGGCATTTGAATACTTTGGTATTTGACAAGAGTTTTAGAAATAAGAGAAACATAGAAGAGATGGAGCACTTTAAAGAATTCATTGAAACGTTAGCTGATAATGTTGCCCATTTTCATTTACATTATAATTCCTGCCATTTGAATTTTGGCAAGGATATTCAAGCTTGGAAAAAGAAATTTTTTAAATGGGTTTGTGAAAGTGAGAATTGTAATTATTTAGACGAGCATATGCCTTTGAATAAGGCGGATGAGTCTGTTTTGCAAATGATTAAAATATTGATAAATAAATCACAAGTTAAGAATTATGGATATATGACTTGTGAGTTTATACCAGAAAGGGTTTTCAAATTAATCAAGGTGCATAAAGGAGCTAGTGTAGTTGATCATAAAGAAAGTTTAGAGTTAATAAGAAAGATGATTTGATTATCCGCTTGCTTCTTCGCTGTCGTTCAGACTTTGCCTATGTTAAAGCTCGGCTGGTAAATACGGTGTATAAGTATTGAGATTGATTTTTTATTATGATAAAATAAGTTTAAATCGTATTATTAAATAATTTTCAAAACAAATGACAAAAAAAGTAAAAGTTTATAGTACCAAGACTTGTTCTTATTGTGTTCAAGTAAAAGAGTATTTCGATGACAAGGGAGTAGAGTATGAAGAAATTGATGTAGGTGATAATGAAGAAGGAAGAAAACGAATGGTTGAAAAGACCGAGCAAATGGGAGTGCCAGTAATTGAAGTTGATGAGGAATTCGTTGTTGGATTTGACAAAGCTAAACTGGAGGAGTTGTTGAAAAAGTAACGAGTAATGGATAACTAGTAACTAGTTTGTATGAGTAAAATTCTAATATTAATTGCATTGTTGGCGGCACAGTTGTCTCCAAGTTTTGGAGGTGATTTGGATTTTAAAAAAGGCGATACTGCTGGTCCTGAAAAAGTTTCTAATAGCATGGGGATGAAAATTACAGCGAAATCAGCAATAGTCGTTGATCGGAAAAGCCAAAAAGTGTTATTCGAAAAAAATAGTAATGAACAAGTATCAATGGCTAGTTTGACAAAACTAATGACAGCCATTGTTTTTTTGGATAATTTTGACAAAAAATTGAGCGCAAAATTTTTAGTACCGGTTGAGGCGACTTTGCTTGAAGGGGCAGATATTGATTTATTGCATGGAGAGGAGATTACTTATAAAGATTTATTATGGGGGGCCTTAATTGGATCGGGTAATGATGCGGCTGAGAGTTTAGCGATTTCTTTAGGCAAGAAGGATTTTATAAACAAGATGAACGAGAAGGCGAGAGAAATTGGTCTTGATGGTACGCATTTTAGCGGAGTGACTGGTTTGGATGCCAAAGATCATTATTCAAATGCGGGGGACTTAGTAAAATTATTGGATTATGCTATAAGCAATAAAACTATTAAAGAAGCAGTGCAGGTCAAAGAGTTTGATGCTCATGCCTTGAATGCGGATCATATTCATCATATTGTTAATACTAATCGATTATTGAGGTTTGATTATCCAAAGATAAAAGGCGGGAAAACTGGGTATACTGAAAATGCTGGTTTTTGTTTGGCTTCTTGGTCCGAGGATAAGAAGGGAAATGAAATTATTGTTGTTGTTTTGGGATCTGATTTGAATGGAAATCAATTTCAAGATACAAAGGCTTTGATAGATTGGACGTATAATAATTATAGTTTTTGAAATGGGAATAAGAAAACATTTAGTATATCGCGAATATGCACGAATGCCTGACGGCCACAAATAATACGAATATTATTTCGATGATAACTTTATGGGAATTAGAAAACATTTTGAAAAAAAATCACTTGACGAAGATCTCAAGCTTCAGGATTTGAGTTTGGAACAAGAAAAAGTAAAACCCGAGCTTAAATTTGACCCAGAAACAGAGATTACTGAAGATGATTGGCGGGGAATGAGGCGAAACCTAGATGTACTTCGAGCATGGAATGATTGGTGGAAATTTGATTATTTGGCTGCGGATATGAAAATTCTTCAGCCTGATGAATCTGCTAAATTAAATATTGATGATCAGGCTTGGCAGGAAATGAAGAATATACTAGAAAATGCTTGCCAGCATAATGATTGGCAATATATTGCAGAACATGCCATGCGTATGAAGATCCTTCAGCCTGATAAGTTTGCGGAATTAAAAATTGACGATCAGGCTTGGTGGGAGGGAATGAAGCAGATTTTAGGAGTGCGGCGGAGGGGTGGTTCTACGCGGGATTTTGTTAGTCTAGCTATGCGTATGAAGATCCTTCGGCCTGATAGATTTGCTGAATTAGAAATTGATGATCAAGCTTGGCAGGAAATAAAGGAGGATTTAGAAATGCATCGGAAGGAAAGGTGGTATGATTTCGCTCGGTATGCTATGCGTGTGAAAATCATTCAGCCCGATAGGTTTGATGAATTTGAAATTGATGATCAAACTTGGCAGAGGATGATGGAGCACTTAGAAATAGATCGAGAAGACAAGAGTTGGTTAAACTTTGCCGATCAGGCTATGCACATGAAGATCCTTGCTGCAGACAAGGTCGAAGTG
>JAUWOX010000166.1 GCA_030611905.1 bacterium | reverse complement strand
GATGAGGAAGAAGACACAGAGGTGTCTTTACAAGACTGTCAACTACAGCCTTGCAAAGTTCTGAAAACAGTGACTTTGAAAAGAGGTAAATATCCAGCTATGTTTTCAGAAAAGAAGGGTAAGTTTTACGTTCGCGGGGCCAATTTCCAGGCCACCAAGGAATGTAATATCTGGGGCAAAAGAAATCCAGATAAGCTGAATCCTGGGGATCAATTCTTGGTTTGCGGGTGGAGTTCTCGGAGACTGGTTAGATATATCTATCAAGTTGGTGATAAACCAAGCATTGGGAACCTTGTGCGCTCTTACAATATTGGCCACCGAGATTTTCCAGCCGATTTGGATTTGACAGTGGCTTGTATTCAATTTGATCCTTTGTACAAAGACATTAGCGTTGATAAAACATCGCCGGTGCCAAAGGGAGCGCGGATAACTCTGTGCGCTCCGAAATAAGAGGAAGTTAATCTTCCTTTTTTTATTGCATAAAAAAACGGGAGTTTTTAAGTCCCGTTAATTTATTATGTAAGCGGTTATTCGCAGAGGTCGGCTGTAAATGATCCTTCGATCATAGTTTTGTCATCATCGAAATTGAATCTAGCCCAGCCAGTTACTTTTTTGCTGGCTTCATCAATTTTTTTAACAACAACTTTGGCAGCCCCTTCAGTATTAATGGTCATTGGGGTGTCGTCTTCTTGATTGTAGTGATAGTAAGAATGGTAATCATCAAATTCTATTTCTTCTGTCATCTTCTTTTCAAAAGTTCCTTCTTGTAAAACTTTGGAGCTAAAATTGACAGCATCATTGCTGATAACTACGCCGCAAGTTGAATCAGGAGCGAGATTTGAAAACGACCAGTCATATTCTCCATCCATTTTTTGAATTTGGACATCTTTGACGGTAATGTTTTTTCCATTGACTGTACCGGTGATTGGTGTATCAGGAATGTCTCCTTTGTCAGTGGCTGATGACCAACCTTCTTCTGTTGCTACTGTTTCGGTTGCTTCTTCGGTGGTAGTCTTTTGACAGCCAGCTCCAACCAATACAAGGGCGATGACAGCAATGGCAATGACGAGACCGATTAGTTTAGTGTGTGATTTCATAATGTTTTGTTAATTATTATTTAGCTTTAATGAATACTATCACTTAAAATATATTTAGTAAATGTGGACAAATTATGTCTTGACTGGAATAGCCAAGTAGGTTAAGCTAATTTTTGTTGCTCTAGGCAGACAACAAGAGGAGGAAACGTGCTGGGAATTTCTTCGGCAGCGAGGCTGCAAATAGTAGATACAGTATTTTCTAGCATTGATAGTGTTCCTGACGCTCTTTCCAATTTGAATCCTGGGAATGTTATTGCCCTGGGAATAGATAATGAATGTCGTATTCATTTGATTTATGCTGACGAAGAATTTCGTTTTCAAAATAAGGTTTGGCCAATGATTGAGATTAGTTTTAGAGATGGATTTTGGTATTTATCAAGTGTTCAATTTCATTTGCAAAAGAATATTCTGCTAGCAGAAATGGATTTACGTTTAAGAGAGATTTTTAAATACATGGTTGGTTTTAAAAGATTTGCCTGCCTGTTGTCTCAAATCGCTAATAATGGGAAAGATGCTAATTTGGCTAATATTTATTTTGCTGGGCCAAATAGCCGCAAAGTTACTCTGGCGTACATGAGTAATTCGAAATCTAATCCGCTTGTTTTGGGGATAACTGACGGAATGCTTGACTTTAGACTTACTCCGTCCGGAGGATTACTAGCTCATCAGTCTGATCATTTTTTGCATTATTTAAGTCCAAGTCGATTGAAACAAAAAGCATTGTCATGGCAACAGCTTCACTGTTTCTCTTTGGATTTGTCTTTTTTGGGCCGCGTGAAAAAGCAAGGGCTGACTATTCATTTCCAAGCCATCGGCTTGGCCATTGAAGTGGAAATTTATGAAGGAAGTATTGTAACACTTCAACAGGGAAACAGTCAGTTGCCGCATGGCAATTTATTTGTTGGTAATAATGGAATTTCTTCGCTGGTTCGGACTACTACGCAAGGAGCAATAGTAACTTTTGGATCTCATGCTCATTTAATAGATCCCTTTGGTTTTCATGCTTGATTTGTTCTTTTAATTAAACCGTCTTTACGGTTTTTTTTTACCAAATTATTAAATTGACTTTTTTGCATAACTATTATAAATTGTTAAGTGTTGAGTGCTTAATTTTGAATTATGAAAAAAACTAGAAAGCAAAAATTAAAATCTAAAAACAGAAGACAAAAACAACTAGATCGATTTGTTAAAACTCTATACAAAGAGAGAGATGGTCTGATTGAATTAGAGCCAAATAAAGAAGGATCTGAAAAGAAAGAAGTTGTAAGAGTAAAGCAAAGTATCACTGGGGAAGCTGCTTATATAAAAACTGATTTAAGAAATTTGTTGATTTTAACCGGTGTATTAATTGTGGTCGTAGTGGTTATTTATTTTTTTGAAATGAAGAATGGATTTCTGGAGCCATTGGCAGATAGCTTACTGAAAGATGTGATAAAATAATATGCATAAAAAAAATAACTGCTAAGAATTAACAGTTATTTTTTATTTAAAAATTATTTTTCTTT
>JAUWOX010000002.1 GCA_030611905.1 bacterium | reverse complement strand
TCATGGCTTGCCCTGCAAAGACCCGCCAATCATACTCGCGATAACTTTCTAATTTATCTTTCATTCCCTGCCAAGCTAAATCATTTAAATCAAGCTCTGCTACTCTATCCGGAAAAAGAATTTTAAGCTTCATGGATTGATATGCAAAAGCGTGCCAAATATTATTTCTGCGATCACCTTCTAAGACTTTTCTCATTTTCTGCCAGTCTGATTTCGTGATTTCAGTTTCAGGATCAAATTTAAGCTCGGGGCTTTTTCCATGTTCCAAACTCAAATCCTGAAGCTTGAGATCTTCGTCTGATGGCTTTTTTTCAAAATGTTTTCTTATTCCCATTGTTTCACTAAATTAAAAATTTTGAGTAGAAATTTTTGATGCTAATTTACCTCGAATTTGCGCTAATACGATTAGCGGTATTGGAAGTAAATTAGCGCGGATTAGTGATTTAAAAGTTGCGTCTTTCCGGCCGCGGTTTTTTTTCCGATTTGAAAGATTCTGGAGGAGTCATAGTTATTTCTAGACCCTGATCTGTCACTTTTACCTCGTCAGCTGCTAGGATTTTAAGTTCCATGGCTTGAGTCGAAAAAAAATACCAATGTCCTTCCCGACGATAACTTTCTAATTCATTCTTCATTTCCTGCCAAGCTGAATCATCCAAGTCAAGCTCTGAGACTCTGTTTGGAAAAAGAATTTTAAGATTTATGGCGAGATTTGCAAAAGGATAGCAATGATCGCGCTGACGAGCATTTTCTAGTACATCTTTCATCCCCAGCAAGGCCGAATCATCCAAGTCAAGCTCTGAGACTCTGTTTGGAAAAAGAATTTTAAGAAGCATGGCTTGATCCGCGAAATCCTGCCAATGATTATTCTGACTATAAGCTTCTAACTCATTTCTCATTCCCCGCCACGCTGAATCATCCAAGTCAAGCTTTGGTACTCTGTCTGGAAAAAGTATTTTAAGAAGCATGGCCTGAGCTGTAAAATTCCACCAATCCTTCCTTTGGCGCTCTCCTTCTAACCAATCTTTCATTCCCTGCCAAGCTGAATCGTTCAAATCAAGTTCTGATACTCTATCTGAAAAAAGAATTTTAAGTTCCATAGCTTGACCTGCAAAATTCCACCAATCATTATTACGACGACAACTTTCTAATTTATCTTTCATTCCTTGCCAATCAGTAGCTGATATTTCCGTTTTAGGATCAAATTTAAGTTCGGGTTTTGCCTGCTCTTGTTCTAATACTAAATCCTGAAGCTTGAGATCTTCATCTGATGGTTTTTTTTCAAAATGCTTCCTTATTCCCATGACGTTGTTATCGATTATCAGTCACTATATTTTAAATCCACTTTCTTTTTCTAAAATATCCCAACATTAAAATTACGATAATAAGCATGGAAGCCAAAATAATCCAAAATGAAAGAGGATGGCGCCTATAGGGCAGAGTTTCAATATTCATTCCATAAATTCCTGCTATCAAAGTCAAAGGTAAAATTATTACAGAAAAAGTCGTCAAGATCTTAATTATATTATTAGTTTTATTACTAATCAAGGACTCATTGGTGGTTTCTAATGATTCAATGGTCTCTTTTTGTTCCTGAAGCACCTGCCAAATTCTTTCTATATTATCAATTAAATCTTCATAATAAATTTTAACTGATCCTGTAAATATTTTTTGACTCATTGTTTGTAATATTTCTCTTTGCGGCCACATCACTCTTCGGAAATCAATAACATTTCTTTTAATAACAGAAATATCTTTTACCATTTCTCTTTCATGCCCTTGAAAAATTCTATCTTCAATAGAATTGATATCCTTACTGATATGGTCCAACATTAAAAAGCATTCAGAAAATGATTTTCGTAAAAGCGTATATAGCAAATGAGCGGTGTCGTCAAAAGTATGCGGAAATGGAGGGCTACCTTCTTCACAATCGTCAAATATCTCTTTAATGGGTCCTAGAGATTTATCATGAATGCTAATTAAAAAACTATCACTAACAAAAAAATTAATGTTTTTTATTTCAAAAGTTTTTTTAACTCTACTGTAGAAAGGAAAACGAAGCATCAAAAAAACATAGTCATCGCGTCTATCAACATTTGGTCTTTCAGTTTTATTAAGCGCGTCTTCGACATCTAAAGCATGAAATCCATATTCCGCTCCTATTTTTTCTACAGCTTCTTTTGTTGGTTTTTCAATATCAATCCAGGTAAAAGCTTGTGTTTTTATTTTTCTTAATTTCATCTAATTATATTTTTATATTACTATATATTGCCACTCTAATTAATTTAAACCTTTGTCATTACGATATGACAATACTTGTCCCAAACCCAAATCTTTAATTTATAGTTCTAAAATATCAAAATAATAATTTCACACTTACTATATAATAACACAAATTATTAAAAAAGGGGATAGTCATATTTTTAAAATTATGTTAATATCATAATAGTTAACGATTTTAATAGTTAATTATTTAGGGTATGCCAAAATCACAAGAAGAAAAACTCCCCAGCGTTGAACAAGAAATCCAAAGATTGCGCCAAGAATTAGCCGAAAAAGAAAAAAAACTTGCCAAGGAGGAAGGACCTCAAGGACCAGCCATTGTTAAGCCAGAAGAAAAAGAGGTTGAAAAAGAGAAAATAAAAGAAGCTGAAAGAGTTACTAGGGAAATAGAAACACCGCAGAAAGTTTCTCGAAAGACACCGCCTTCATCGGCAATACAAGACGAGGAATTAGTGAAAGACTTGAAAAATGTAATGTCTTTAGACAAGCCTCAACAGGTTAAGGTTTTAATCCACCTTGTTTTTACAAAAGGAGTTCGTTATTCATTTAATATCGCGCGACAACTTAAAGATCCCTATGTCCTTGATGAATTACATGATACCTTAGTAGATGAATTATATGATCTTTTACTAAAAAAACGTAAATTATAAAAACATAAATGCCAACAGAAGCATTATCCAACTCTATTCTAGAGCCTTATCTTGCCATTATTTATATTATCTTAGCAGTAGTTTTAGTATTAATAATCTTGATGGTTATTTTCAAAATCCTAAGGCAGAACAATATCATACCTCGTTCCTTGAAAATGGTTACTCTTTTAATCTCTGTTCCCAAAGAAGTAAAGCAAGTTACTGAAGAAGCTAAAAAAGAAGAAAAAGAAATGATTTCAGTGGCTGAAACAATGTTTGCTAATATCTATGCCATTGAATCTGCTACCAATAAATTAAAGCAATTTATCTACGGCAGAGAATATATTTCATTTGAATTAGTTTCCATGAAGGGTCAAATAAAATTTTATGTAGCTGTTCCACGAAAATTAAAAGAGTATGTTGAAAAAACTATACATTCTCAATATCCTAAAGCTTTGATTTCTGAAGAAGGGGAATACAATATTTTCAAACCAAAAAGCAAGGCCAAGGGAGCTATGCTTACTTTAGAAAAAGTAAGTTATCTACCCATCAAAACTTATCAAACCATTGAAGCAGACCCTCTCAACGCTATTACAAATGCCTTAAGCAAGCTAGATGAAAAAAAAGAAGGAGCCGCTATCCAATATATAATTAGACCTGCCAGCAAAAAATGGATGAAGAAAGGCCCCTATATTGCTAGAAAAATGCAGCAAGGCAAAACCTATGAGCAAGCTTCAGCTAATATGATTACTCAATTATTTCAAAAAAATGAAAAATCAAAAGGCATTTTGGAAACAGCCATCATGCCGCAACAACAGCAGACACCAGAAGCTCCAGAACAGCACATGCAAACTCCTCTGCAGCAAGAAATGACCAAAGCTCTAGAAATGAAATCAAACAAGCTAGGCTTTGAAACAAATATTAGAATTATTGCATCATCAGATACAGAAATAAGTGCCCAGGCCCATTTAGACAATATTGTTGGAGCCTTTACGCAGTTCAACGATCCAATGATGAACAAGTTTAAAGCTATCAAAAGAATCAATCCCAATAAGCTTACTACGGCCTTTATTTTTAGAACATTTGATGAAAAAAGAAAAAGTATTCTAAATACCGAAGAACTGGCTTCTCTTTTTCACCCTCCAACCAAATTCATGGAAACGCCTAATATAAATTGGCTAATGGCTCGCGATGCTCCTGTTCCTCATAATATTCCCAAAGAGGGACTACTGCTCGGCAAAAGCACCTATCGCGGAATCGAAACAGAAATTCATATGAAGGAAGAAGATCGCCGCAGACATACTTATATCATTGGTCAAACTGGTACTGGTAAATCTGTCTTCCTTCAGAATATGATTATTCAGGATATCAAGAATAATAAGGGAGTTTGTGTAATTGATCCTCATGGAGATTTAGTTGATGGTGTTTTGCCATATATTCCCAAAGAAAGAGTAGAGGATGTAGTTTTATTCGAACCATTTGATGTTTCAAGGCCAATGGGATTAAATATGCTGGAATACAAAAATGAAGAACAAAAAGACTTTACAGTTCAAGAAATGATTCAGATCTTTTATAAGTTATTTCCACCAGAGATGATCGGCCCCATGTTCGAACATAATATGAGAAATGTTATGTTGACTCTAATGTGTGATAAAAAAACTCCAGGAACCATAGCAGAAATCCCAAGAATGTTCACTGACGATAAGTATCAAAAGGAATGGGTGGCCAAATTAAAAGATCCAGTAGTCCGCGCTTTTTGGGAAAAAGAAATGGCCAAAACCTCGGACTTTCATAAGTCTGAAATGCTCGGCTACTTAATTTCCAAAGTTGGTCGTTTTGTTGAAAATGAAATGATGAGAAATATAATTGGACAAACCCACAACTCTTTTGATCTTAGAGAAATAATGGACAATGAAAAGATATTATTAGTCAATCTCTCTAAGGGCAAGGTTGGTGAAGTAAACTCTTCACTTCTCGGATTAATTATTGTCTCTAAAATTCAAATGGCAGCCTATGCCAGAGCAGACATGCCCGAAGCAGAACGCAAAGATTTTTATCTCTATGTAGATGAGTTTCAAAACTTTGCTACTGATAGTTTTGCCTCTATATTATCAGAAGCCAGAAAATACAAATTAAATTTAATCGTTGCTCATCAATATATTGCTCAACTAGAAGAGAAAATCCGTGATGCAGTTCTCGGTAATGTTGGCACCTTCATTTCATTTAGAATTGGCGTTGAAGACGCAGAAATTGTTGCCAAAGAGTTAGAGCCGACCTTCAATGAAAACGATGTTATTAATATTGAAAGATTTCATGCCTATCTTCGACTGATGATTGACAGCGCCAAATCCAAACCATTCACCATGGCCACTACTCCACCGCCAACAGACGCCAATGAAAAAATCGCCAGCGCTGTTCGTGAATTATCACGGCTCAAATATGGCCGCGACAAAAATGTTATCGAAAAAGAAATTATGGAACGCGCTCAACTGGGGTCAGCCGAAGAAAAAGCATCAGATATCGGAAGCGAGAGATCTCTCTAGATTGCTACATTGTCACATTGCTACATTGTTAAAATAAAAAATGAAAAAATATTTACGGCTGAATGATATTGGCGCATATAAAAGTGCATTTAATTTATCCAATTATATTTGGAAAATAATTATAAAATGGAGTTATTTCACTAGAGATACTATTGGAAAACAATTTGTTCGTGCGACTGACTCTATTTCGGCCAATATTGCAGAAGGATTTGGCAGATATAATAAAAAAGATAAAATCAGATTTTTTCGTTATTCTTTCGGCTCTCTTAAGGAAGCACTGGATTGGAACGAAAAAGCAAAAATTAGAAGCTTGATTACCCAAAAACAATATGAATACATTTTTAGTGAACTCAGTCAATTACCAAGAGAAATAAATTATTTGATCAAATTCACCAACGAGAAGCTAACAATGTAACAATATAACCATGTAACAATGTATGCCGCTTGACCTAGTAAAAGAAATATACTAAAATAAATATATCAAATATAAACAAAAAATTAATACAAAAATAAAATGCCAAAACAAATAGACGTCGAATTTTTAAAACAAATGCTATCCAGCGCTGAAAGAAGTATTCAGAGCGCCTTAAGATTGCTACAAGACAAAAAAGAATTAACTAGCAAAGAGACAAAACAACTTGAGAAGCGTGATCAAGACTTTAAGAAAAAAGCAAAAAAACTTGCTGTTGTGGAAGAGGGTAAAATAATCGAAGGTGTTTTTGACGGACAGAATATGATCGGTCCAGACGAAAAACAGTATCCTATTCCAGCTAATTATGCTTCCAAGTCCAAATTAGTCGAAGGAGACATTCTAAAGCTAACTGTTGAACCAGATGGGTCTTTCCTATACAAACAAATAGGACCCATGGAAAGAAAAAAAATAATTGGCAAGGTCATTAAAGAAGGCAATGAGTTAATAATTGAAGCGGAAGAAAAAAAATACAAAGTTCTTAATGCCAGTGTGACCTATTTTAAAGCTGAAGAAGGAGACAGGGTTACCATCGTTGTTCCTAAGGGCAAAGAAAGCACCTGGGCAACTATAGAAAACGTAATTAAACAAGGACTCGATTCTTCTGAATCACCAGAAGATATTGATATTTAAAAAACTATGTCTATAAAACAAATTATAAAGAATAATCCTACTTATATTCAATTGGCAAAATTTGTTGTTGTCGGCGTTATTAATACGATAGTAGATTTTGGAGTCCTTAATATACTTATATTCGCCACTCAAATTTCCAGCGGAGCATATTTTTCAGTTTTCAAGGGCATATCATTTACAGCCGCAGTTATTAATAGCTACGTCTGGAATAGATTTTGGACATTCAAAGATACTCAAGAAAAAAATCCCGCCGCTCAATTTGGAAAATTTATTTTAATTAGTCTAGTAGGATTTGGAATAAATATTGGCATAGCCTCTTTGGTAGTAAATCTAATCAGGCCGCAATTTGGAATGAGCGCACAGCTCTGGGCTAATGTTGGCGCCATCTGTGCCACAGCTATTGCCTGGGTTTGGAACTTTACCGGATATAAATTATGGGCGTTCCGAAAAGACGATTGATACTAGATACTAGATACTAGATGCTAGATGCTAGATGCTAACAAGATGTCAAATAACAAGATAAAAACAAAGATAAGGCGAGTTGAAGATTTAGAAGTTTATAGAAGATTATTTAAATTAGCATATCTAGTTCATAAATTAACTCTAACCTTACCAAAATTTGAAACATATGAATTAGGTTCTCAAGCAAGAAGATCATCTAACGCTTCTGCTGCTATTCTGGCTGAAGCCTTTAATAACAAACACACCAATATCTATCTAGAAGGCATTTATCGCGCTCAAGGTGAACTCGAAGAAACCAAACACCATCTTCGTATGGCATATATGAAAAAATATTTAACTCAAAAAAAACTAGATTATTTTATTAAAGAATATGAAGAATGCTGTAAAATGCTCAATGGTCTTAAAAAATCATTAAAAGCAAAAAGGAGATAGTTATCTAGTATCTAGAAATCTAGTATCTAACATCTATGTTGGCTTTATACCGCAAATATCGGCCGCAAAAATTTCAGGAGGTTATCGGCCAAGATCACATTACAACGACATTAAAAAATTCAATCAAGATGGGCAAAGAACAACATGCCTATCTTTTTTGTGGGCCAAAAGGAACCGGCAAGACCTCTTTGGCCAGAATTATTTCTAAAACTGTCAATTGTCTCGATTCTGAAAATTTAAAAAAAACCGGAGAGCCCTGTTTGGAATGTGAAAATTGTCAAGAAATTGTTTTGGGAAACTCAATTGATATTATTGAAGTTGACGCCGCTTCCAACAGGGGAATAGACGAAATCAGAGAACTCCGAGAGAAATCAAGATTCACGCCAGCAAAATTAAAATACAAAGTCTTTATCATCGACGAAGTTCACATGTTAACCAAAGAAGCCTTTAACGCTTTGCTCAAAACACTTGAAGAGCCGCCAGCTCACATTATTTTTATTCTAGCCACAACCGAACCGCATAAAATGCCCGACACTGTTAAATCGCGCTGTCAGCGATTTGATCTAAGAAGAATTTCGCAGGCTCAAATAATCAGTCAATTGAAGGCGATAGCTCCAAAAGAAAATATAAAAATCGATGATCAGGCCCTGCATTTAATCGCCGCTAATTCTGACGGATCTTCCCGCGATGCTCTAAGTCTCTTGGGTAGTTTAACAGTCTTCGATGATATTCAATTAACTCTAGAAAAGACAAAAGAAATCCTCGGTTTTACAGATCAGATTTTTATAGTCAAATTCATTGATTATCTAATTATAAAAGACGCCACTAATTCCATAAAATTAATTAACCAGCTTCTTGATAAGGGAGTAAATCTCAATCAATTTACCGATGATTTACTAAATTATCTTAGAAAATTATTATTACTAAATATAAACCCAGACCTGATATCTATATCAGAATTTAATTTTACTGCCGAACAGTTAGACAAAACAAAAAAACAAGCCATGGAAATAAACCAAGAATTTTTATTAAAATTTATTGATTCAATTATTTTACGCAGAAGAGAAATTGCTCAAACTCCCTATCCCCAGCTTCCCTTAGAATTAGCCATAGTCGAAACTCTGCCAATGGCAAAATCAGAAAATTCACAAGTTGAAGAATCTAAAGATTTAGAAACAAAAAAGACAGAAAATCCTCAGGAAGTAAATCCATCTCCGCCTCAACGCAACAGGCCAGTCGAGACAAGTCCGCCTGCATCATCGCTTGGTTCGGACTCCGGCGGACAAAGTGAAGCGAGTAGTATCAATATCACAACAGTAAGGGAAAAATGGGGCAGTATTATCCAAGAAATTAAAAAAACTAATTTTTCCCTGGGTGGAATACTAAATAGTACAAAATTTATAAAGCTAGAAAATAATAATTTAACGCTTGCCTGCCAATATCCATTTCATAAAGAAAAAATAGGGGACATTAAAAATAAACTCTTATTAGAAGACGCTATCTGCAAATTTATCAAGCAAAGAATAAAAGCTAAATTCATTTTAATAGAAGAGCTTCCAAAAGAAATTCAAGATAATATAAAAAAAGAAACAGAAATCAAAAAAAATAAAAAAGCAGAAGAGCTCTATGACGCCGCTCTGTCCGCTTTTGGAGAAGCTAAAGCTACTTAGTTCCTGACTGGTCGCTTAACAATTTATCTACTTCAGCCTCGTCTTGTTCTAATTGTTTATCTAAATCAGCAAATCTTTCAGACTCCTTTATTCTTCCTTGGTCGCGCTGTAAGCCTTCAGCATGAGCCTTCTTAGCATTTTCAGGAACAGTATCTACGTCTGACTGCGCCTGGGCTTTTCTTCCTGATGGTTGTGCCTGCGGCCTTCGTGCTTGCTGGGCCTCTTCTATTCTTACATCTTCTTCTATTGCTTGCCCCATTGATTTATCCGGCCGTTGTTCGTCAGGTAGTGAACCAACCTCTTTCATCCATCCCGGAGTTTCAACCTTGCCTGGCTTCTTCGCGCCCGTTTCCTCTGGTCTGCCCGTGCTGACTTTCTCCTCTTTTGCCGGCATTTCAGGTTCACTAGCCAGTTCTTGTATAGCTTGTTTTGTGCCTTCCTTACTAACACCCATTCCCTGTAAAGCTTTTTTTGTTTCAAGGCTAGACATTTTATGACCTGGCAATTCCTTTGTTAATTTTTCCACACTAGCTCCTCTTTTTGTCCTTGAAACACCTTTTAATGCTTTTTTAATTTGCTGTTTTCCATACGCCATATTTTTGTTTTTAATTAATATCTAATATCTATACAATTATAACACCAAATTGACAGAACGACAAAATTAAGTTAATATATTTTATGAGTTAATTATTCCGGGCCCACCTTCCTTCGCCGGCCAGCACGCGCACTCCGGCGGATAAATAGGACAGCTGGTTTTGCCCTGTTGTCCAGGCTAAAAAAAATTTAAGTAATTATTCCGGGGTCGCCTGTCCCGCCTTTATGGCGAGATCTAATAGTAGGACAGCATTGCGTCATTTAAATATTATTAATTATTCCGGGTTCGTCTAATGGTAGCACAGCTGGTTTTGATCCAGCCGATCGGGGTTCGAATCCCTGCCCCGGAGAATGAAATTATTACAACATATCGAAGAGCCGGAGAGGTTCGTCCCGCCACAAGGGCGGGACGCCCCGCCTTCATGGCGGGGCGAATCCCTGCCCCGGAGAATTTAAAAATTCTTGACAATTACGCCCTTATAGATTATACTGCACTGTAGTATAAAATAACCATATGACACCAATTAAAATCTACAAAACTAAAATACTATTAAGCAAAAAATACCTTGGCCCAGAACAAGCCGAAGTTTGGATTAGCCCTACTGAAGAGGGGACTTCTGATGATAATGACGAACGAGTTTTAAAAGATCGTCAAAAAGCAGAACAAGCCTACCGTACTGGTCAAACTAAAAGACCATCTGGCATTAGCGTTTTTACTATTAAAGACAGTGATGATGATGGATACTATGAACTTGAAACCAAAACCTGGTCAGTTGGACTTTATCGTTTTAATTATCATAGCCAAAAAAATGAACCAACAGAGTTTGGATCAAAATTAAATCCAGAAAAAAGAGATCAAGAATATTCTTGGGCAATTTTTCCTGAAGATGTAGTTAATAATATTGATGTCAAGCCATTTATTTATCAAGAACCTAGTAAACGAGGATTTTGTTTTAGAATAAAAATTAATGAAGATCACAGCATAGAACCAGCTGGAGAATAAAATTATTTCAATAAAAAATCAGGGCCAATAACCCTGTTTTTTATACCCTGAAAATCAAATCTCTCAACGGATTTTTTTGCCTTAAATGAAGCAAAGTGCTTAAATTAGCCTTGCCTGCCGGTAGGCAGGGCAGGCAGGAGTTAAAAGTTTTTTCTTTCCGGCCGCGGCTTTTTTGGAGATTTAAAAGATTCTGGAGGAAGCATGGTGATTTCTAGGCCTTGATCTGTTGTTTCGACTTTGTCTGCGGCGAGGATTTTGAGATTCATGGCTAAATTTGCAAAATTACTCCAATCATTATCTTCGCGACATTCCTCCAATGCATTTTCCGTTTTCTGCCATACTGGATTTAAATTAAGATCTGACATTTTATTTGGAAAAAGAATTTTAAGATACGTGGCTTGATACGATGGATTCAACGCTTTTTCTAGTCTATCTTTCATCTTTTGCCAGGCAATGACATCTAAATTAAGTTCTGATACTCTCTCAGGAAAAAGGACTTTAAGACGCATGGCTTGCTTTGTAAAACCCCACCAATTATTATTTCGACGATCACTTTCTAATATACCTTTCATTCCCTGCCAAGCTGAATCTAGATCAAGATCTGCTGTTTTGTCTGGAAAAAGGATTTTAAGATGCATGGCTTGATATGCAAAGCCCAGCCAATTCTTATTCTGGTGATAACTTCCTAATTCATTTTTCATTCCCTGCCAATCAGTCTTTGAGATTTCTGTCTCTGGATCGAATTTTAATTTTTCAGACTCTTCCTGTTCCAAGCTCAAATCCTGCAATTTTAAGTCTCCTTCTCCTTTTTTTTCAAAATGTTTTCTTATTCCCATTTTATTTTGTTAGCTTCTTTTATACAAAGTATAAATACTCTTATTTAAAATTATAGCAGAAATTGATATAAATATATATAGTGAGTGGATTGCATGGAGTGTAGGCATATGTAATCTCGATGGCATTTTGGATTTACTATAAAATTTACTTGAATTAATTAATTTAGAATCATAGAAAACAAATAATAAAATATAATTTTTCCAGCCCGAAGGGGCTGGTTTTTGGTTTTTTTTAGGATTTTAAGCATTGACGAAATTTACATTTTATCATAGGGTCATAGCAGTATAGTGCTGTTAATTAAATATGAAATATGAAAAAGAGGAAATCTGAAAAATGTGTTTATTGCGGAAAGAAAAGGGGAGAT
The DNA here is from genome assembly GCA_030611905.1 of bacterium. Taxonomy (GTDB): domain Bacteria; phylum Patescibacteriota; class JABMPQ01; order JABMPQ01; family JAQVVF01; genus JAUWOX01. The sequence continues at coordinate 6,709 of JAUWOX010000002.1, read as the reverse complement.
ACTGTCGATCATGTTATTTCAAGGAACTTATTTCCTACTACTTACGAATACAAAAATCCTGTAAAAGTGCCCAGCTGTGGTGCATGTAATGGAGGTTTTTCTAAAGACGAGGAATATTTTAGATTTTTTCTTGTTAATGCTGCATGCGAACACTCACCTTATGCACATAGTTTATTGCATGACAAGATAAAACGCTCTCTAAATAGACCGCAAAAACTCAGCACTAATATATATGGATCAAAATTGTATGGCGCTAAAGTCGCAAAAAAGATTTTTAGTAAAATGAAATTAGCCAACTTGTACACCAAAAGTGGGCTCTATCTAGGAAAGAAGACAATTATTGAACATAAAGAAGAAGACTGGGATCGATATTTTAATGTCCTAGACAAATACGTAAGAGGTCTGATATTCCATGAATCTAAAACAATTCTGCCAAAAAAATATGAGATAAAAAAATATTTTTCTAATAACAATTTAGAGCATGGAAGCCAAATCAAGAAGTGGAATTTGGAGAATAAAGAAATTTTTGTTTATGGCTGCAATTTTGTTCCAAATACATTAACGTCTATTTGGATTTTTATGTTTTATGATTGGATTGCCTTTACCTGTTTTGTTGCCACTAAGGAAGAATTTGATGGGTTTCGGGCCCAAAAGGATTTGACGCTATAAGAACTAAGATAATCATTATTAGCTTTGCATCCCGTCTGTGTAGGCAGACAGGCCTAAATCAACGGCTACTAACGACGAAAGTAGCCGTTAAAATAAGCAAAGAACCTGACTTGTATTTTTTTTTAATTATAATATAATGAAGTCGAAAGTTTTTATTAATTAATATAAAAATTATGAGCAAAAAAATCGCAATCGTGCTTGTTCTAGCAGGGTTCCTAATGGGCACTGTTCTAACAGTGGGAATAGGAGCGAGCGCAAAAAAAGGGAAGGTTAGTCTGAAAAAAGTTTACAAGAGCGCCAGAGTTGCTACTAAAAGAATTGTTGAACTTAAAGGTCTTATAAATAAACTTAATGCCAAAGTTGCCGGAGTAGATTCTAATGTAAGTAATGTTGGTGGAAAAGTCGATGGTCTAAATGGCAAGGTTGATGGTGTTAGAAGTGTTGTTGATGGCAACAGATCGAGAATTAATAGTGTATTTTCTGAAGTTGGAAAAAATAGAACAGAAACCATGGAGACCAATGATAATGCTTATGAAGGTGCTTGGAATGCTTATGTCGTTTGTTATTATGATATGGAAGATATGTTTGGTGAAGGCGTAGGAGACGAGATGTGTTATAATCCTAATGAAAAATATGGTGACGGTAGTGGGTTGCAGTCTGCATCTCAATCAGAAAATGATCGGAAAGCTAAATTAGAAAAATTTGAAGAGCTGAAAAAATAAGATAATTTGCGGATATAATAAAAATATAATTTTTTCTAGTCCGAAAGGGCTGGTTTTTGTTAGTCGCAGATTTCTGTTATAATAAAATCAAATTATGAAGAAAAAGCTAGTAGTAATAGAGAGCCCATTTGCAGGGAATTGTAAAAAAAATATAGAGTATGCTCGTGCTTGCATGAAAGATTGTTTTTTACGAGGAGAATATCCTTTTGCATCTCATCTGTTATATACCCAACCAGGTATTCTTGATGACAATGATTCAAAAGAAAGAAAGCTTGGCATTGAAGCTGGTTTTCAATGGGGTGATTATGCAGATATTATTGTTGTATATACTGACTTAGGAACAACTACTGGAATGAAGATGGGGATTGATAAAGCAAAAAAATCTGGGAAAATTATTGAACATCGTTCTTTGGATGGATGGAGAAGGAATGAAAAATAATATTTTGATGACTAAAAAAATATGAAAATAATTTTTGATACAAAAATTGCGCAATCTTATAAAAGCAATTCTCAAAAAATTAGAGTATTGTCTGAGAGTTGGGTTGATAATGAAATTTTTTGTCCGAATTGCGGTTGTAATGTTAGCTCTTATGAAAACAGCAGGCCAGTAGCGGATTTTTATTGTTCAAGTTGTAAGGAAGATTATGAATTGAAAAGTAAAAAAAATGGCATGGGTAAAAAAATTCTTGACGGTGCCTATAAAACAATGATTGAAAGATTGCAAAGTGCAAATAATCCCAATTTTTTCTTCTTAAATTATGATATAAAAAATTACGAAGTTTTAAATTTTGTTGTTATTCCAAAGCATTTCTTTGTTCCAGAAATTATTATAAAAAGAAATCAAGGAATAAAAGATAGACCAAGCTATATAATGTGCAGTATAGATTTAACAAGAATTCCTAAAAGCGGGAAAATATTTTATATTAAAAATAAAAAAATAGAAAGCAAAGAAAAAGTTTTAAAAAATTGGAGCAAAACCTTATTTTTAAGAAAATCTAAAAAAGCAGAGTTGAAAGGATGGATTTTAGATATTATGAAATGCATCGACAGGCTGGAAAAAAACGAATTTACCATTGATGAAATGTATTCTTTTGAAAATTTGTTAAGTCAAAAATATACAAACAACAAACATATTAAAGATAAAATTCGTCAGCAGTTGCAATTTTTAAGAGATAAGAATTATTTAAAATTTACTGGCAAAGGTAAATATAAATTAATTTAAGAAAATGAAATTAAAAAAATTCATTCAAAAATTGAAAAATTTTGAGAAAAAACATGGAAGCGACATAGAGGTTATCATGGCGGATAATATTTCAGTTGTTAATCCTGTTTTTTCAAAAAAATATCCAGGTAAAAATAATATAGTTATAACAGACGAGAAATAAAAAATTACTTTATCTTTTTAAAAATACGGACTGTGCAGATATTTAGATGAGAATAGCTCTGGTCTTACTAGTGCTCGAAACAAATTAATATTTTTCTGGATGAAAACGCCCTCTTCAAATATTGACAGTGTTTCTATTTTACTGTAAAATTTGTTTGCATTAATTAATATCTAAATCAATTATAAATATCATGAAACATTCAAAGCAAATACTTAATAAATATCTTGGTAAAGCGTTTTCTTGGTTTGATTTGAGGAAGAAAGCTATTCTGAAAGATTGTATCAATATTGATGCATGGGAAAAGAATATAAGATTTTTAGAAAATAGTTCCGATGAGAATTTTAGAAAAGAAGCACATCCATTAGTTGTTAAAATTAGCCAGAATAGAGCTGATATGCCATTGATATTACAGAGAGATCAAGACAGAAATTGGTTCATTGCTGCATATCCAGATGTTATTATGTATTTTTACCCTAGCATTGATTTAGAATTAACAAATGAAGAAGTATCTAAAAAAATGAAAGAGATCACTAATGATTACAAAAAATTAGAAAAATATTTAGAACAATATATACTTAATCAAACAAATGCGCTTCTTCGAATGAAAAAATTCTATAAAGAAGTGCTGGGAAGAGAATTTCTATTAAGCAAAAATTAGTTAAAATTCATTATAAAAGATTTTTGGTTTTATGCGTCAATGGTATGAGCAAATAGTTTATGTCAGATTTAAATAAAAAATACACAGATAGAAAAAAGAAAGGCAATAAGGGTGCGGCTTATTTAGAATACAAGTTGACTGATTTTGTTTTGATGCATAAAATTGACGAAGCGAAAGATTTGGGCAACGATTTTATTTGCGAGCTAGTAGATGGCGAATCTCCAACTCGTGTTTTGTTTTTTATACAATGCAAGGCACACAAAGACAAGCCTAATTTGGAAAAGGATAAAAAAACGATTGGATATTGGAAAGGGTTTAATATTCCCGTTTATGTTTTTTGGGTAAAAAATAATTTTAAATAAAATATAAGAGACTTACGCCATATTTACATAAGGGGGAAAAGCACAGAAATGAGCCTTTCAAAAAATTTAAAAAAAATCAATTTATATTGGATCTTTTTGTTGATAGCATGAGATGTTTTAATCGAAGAGGATTAGTTCCTGGGATTCATATCCAAAAATATTTTCCTGATCCTAAGATTAGTTCTAGGTTAGTTGCAACTATATTTAATAGCCGTTTAGCCAGAGAATATAAAAAAGAGTTAGAAGAACATGGTTGGGTTGGTAGTTATTTATTAGGCGTTTTGTATGATTCAATGGGAGATAAGAAAAAATCAGAAGAATGTTTTAAATTTGCATTAAAATATATGCCCAGACAAAAACCACATAATGCAGAAAAATATGATTTTTTTGTAGAATATTCATATTTAGTGATGAGAAAGAAATTGGGAAAAATTTAATTTATTAAAAGTAGTCTAGCTGAAAACAAAGGCTTGAATTATATTTAATGTTTTTCGCCTCAAACAAGCCCTTCCCCATCTTTAGGCTTAAATAAAACAAAATAAAGCAAAATCAACGGCTACTATCGACGATAATAGCCGTTAAAATAAACAAAAAGAATGGATACATTTGGAAATCCTGCCTTGTCATGTCGTATTAGTAATGCTATATTAAACTTGATCGCACTCTAGAAAAGAAGAAGGAGGGCAAAATGCCTACGCCAGAAGTGATTGTGAAACTTGGCTATGTCGTTTTTCTAGTAGGATTATTTGTATTACCAATTATAGTTGAAAGAGGGTTTTATCTTAATGCAAGGAGACGGAAAACAGCACGGATAAGATCGGCCATCTTTGCAATCAACGGATTACTGGCGATGGGAGCAGGATTTATACTTATAATTACAAAGAATGCTCCTATTTGAACATTTTGTTTTTGTACTTCAAGAGCTGTTTAGGCTCTTTTTTATTTTATGCTATACTAATTTTATAACCAAAAAGCATGATTTACGATGTAGCAATAATTGGCGGAGGACCTGCCGGCATGATGGCCGCAGGCAAAGCAGCGGAACTCGGCAAAGAGGTTATTTTGATTGAACAAAATAAAAAACTTGGTGTAAAATTATTAATGACTGGCAAGGGGAGATGCAACATCACCCATTATGAAAAAGATATAAAAAAACTAATAGAGCAATATAGCCAAGAGGGAAAATTCTTATATCCGGCATTTAATAAATTAGGTGTAGAAAAGACAATGATTTTTTTTCATGGCCGGGGATTACGGACAAAAGTTGAAAGAGGCAAGCGCGTTTTTCCAAAAACCGATAATGCTTTGGATGTATTGCGGGTTTTACTGAAATTTCTAAAAGACGGCCATGTTGTAATCAAATTAAGAACCAAGGTTGAACAGTTAAAAAAAGACAAAAAAGCTTGGGCTATAAAAACAGACGGACCAGATATTAACGCCAAAAATATTATTCTCTGCACCGGCGGAAAGTCCCACCCCAGAACCGGAGCTGATGGAAGCGGTTATAAACTAGCCAAGAGGTTAGGCCACACTATTATTGAGCCAAGGCCTGCTCTCTGCCCTTTGATTTTAAAAGAAGAATGGATTAAAGATCTAGAGGGCGCTAGTTTAAAAAATGTAGAAATATCTATTTTCCAGAATAATAAAAAGAAAAAAAGTTTTTTCGGTGAAGCGATATTTACAGATGATGGAATGAGCGGACCCATTATTTTGGATATGAGCAAATATATTGGAGAGTTAATGAAGCAGGGGCCGGTCAGATTAAAGATTGATTTTAAGCCAGCTTTAGAATATAATATTCTAGACAAGCGAATACAAAGAGACTTCCAGCAATTCCACAACAACGATTTCAAAAACAGTCTAGACAAATTACTTCCCCAGAAAATGATTCCAACAATGATAGAATTATCAAACATCAATCCAGACAAAAAGGCCAATAGCATTACCAAAGAAGAAAGAAATAAACTAGTTCATCTGTTAAAAGAATTAGAAGTCAATGTAAAAGGCTTGGCTGGATTTGAAGAAGCGATTATTACCAGCGGCGGCATTGCCTTGAACGAGATTGATCCTAAAACAATGCGTTCAAAAGTAGTTCCCAATCTATATTTCGCCGGTGAAATAATCAATATAGACGGCCCAACCGGTGGTTATAATTTGCAAGCATGCTGGAGTACTGGTAATCTTAGCGGAGAAGTTGAGAAATAATTAATAATAATAGTTATGAAAGACGCCATAATACCATTGCTAGTTGCTGGACTCATAATAGTTGGAGTCTATTTTCTGGTCTTTGACACTGGCAAAGAACAAGTCGATGAAAATATTACCGGCCAAACAGAACAAGGCCTAGAGGACTTAAATAATAATGAAGGGAATAAAAAAATGGAATTAAAAAAAGAAGTATTAAAACAAGGCGAAGGAAAGAAAGTTGTAAAAGCTGGCGACAAAATTTCTGTCCATTATACTGGCACTCTAGAAGATGGCACAAAATTTGATTCCAGCGTGGATCGCGGCGAACCTTTCGAGTTCAAAATCGGATCAGGAAAAGTTATTCAGGGTTGGGATGAAGGATTGCTAGGGATGAAAGTCGGCGAAAAAGTAAAATTAACAATTCCACCTGAAATGGGCTATGGAGAGACTGGAGCCGGAGAAGATATTCCTCCAAATTCTACTTTAATTTTTGAAGTGGAAATGCTGGATATTGAGAAATAGGCGCAAATACACTCAAATTAAAACAAAAGCAGGGCAAAAAGCCCTGTTTTTAACGGCTATTATCGCCTGTCCACAGGAGTCCTGAGCGAAGCAAAGGACGAAGGCGGAACGATAGTAGCCGTTAAAGAATAATTGCAATTTCGCGTATTACTATATATAGTGGGATATATGAAAAAAAATGAAAACTGGGAGAAAAAGTCGGAT
>JAUWOX010000006.1 GCA_030611905.1 bacterium | reverse complement strand
AAAAAAACAAATTTCTTTAGTATAAAAAATTTGCTTAAGTCTTTTGCAAAAGGGGAATCAATAATTTCACAACTTATTCCTCGAGCCCTAAATTTTTTATAAATAGCAAAGCAACGATATCTACTAGCGGCATCAATGTGTTCTTTTCCTTCTGGAAAAAAATATATTTTATAATTATTTTTCATTCTTTTGGTAAATTTTATGCAATAAATTTTCAAATTTTATCGCCTGCTTTTCCCAGCTAAAATTCTTCATGTAATTGTATCCAGCTAAAGAAATTTCTTTCGCTAGCTCTTCGTCTTTTAGCAGTTTAATTATTCCACTAGCTAATGCGTCAGGGTTCTCAGGCGGAACTACAAGCGCTGTTTTGCCCTGAATTGCATAATCTTCCACGGCACCGGTATTAGTAATGACAGTCGCGCATTTACAAGCCATGGCTTCCATGGGCGGCAGTCCAACCCCCTCATGCCGGCTAGGGTAAATAAAAATGTCGGCTTCCGAATATAATCTTCTTAATTGATTAGTATTAACCGGCCTTTTTACAATAGCAGCATCTTCAAAGCCCTCTATCGGCTTATCTGCTCCGAATATTTGTATATCAATATCTCTTACGTGCTTTTTCGTGATTTTTAAGGCTTCTAATCCATCGCTCCATCCCTTTCGAAGACTACTTTGATCAAAATAAAGCAAGACTTTTTTTCGTCTATTGTCTTTCGCATAGTCAATAGCTGAGAATTCTTTTAAATCTACCCCAGCGTTGATAACGCCTCTAATTTTACGCTTAAATAACGATGAGATGTTTTTTGCCGTTCGATTGCTCAAGGCAACTATTGTTAATGGCAAGGCATAGGTTTCATCGATTCGTTTTTTTATGCCCATGTCAGATTCGTAATGCAAAACAAAATATATCTTTTTGCCCTTATTCTCACCTAGTCTACTTACATCGTATGCAGTTGGCCAAGCAGTCGCCAGGGTAACATCGGCATTCGGAACAGTGTGGTCAGAAATTCTTGCCACCCTTTTTAAATTAAAATCAATTTTTTTATTATACCAATTAGGATAGGTCAAAAATGACTCATTCTTAAATCTAGTCAAATGATTCAACCAATCAACTGGACTGAAAAAACTTTTTCCTAAGAAATAAGGAACAATGGGATATATTACATTAACCACATGCCCCCTTCTCGATAAACAATTCGCATGTTCAAAAAAAAATTTTATTCCTCCGGTAAGTGCAATAAATGGCAAGATGATATTAATTTTCATTTCTACTAATTAAGGACTGCATTATGTCAAGATATTCTCTACCTGTTTTTTCCCAAGAAAACTTTTTTGTTTGATTCAGTCCTTTTTTTATTAAAGTATCTCTAAGTTCTTTATTATTGATTACTTGTCGCAACTTTTGCGCAATCTCATCTCTTGATTTCGGATTATCTATTAACAGGCCTGCATCTCCGACAACTTCGGGCAAAGAAGAAATATTGCTCGCAATAACAGGAACGCCAGACGCCATTGCCTCCAAAATAGGAATTCCGAATCCCTCATATAGAGAAGGTAAAATAAAAACTTCGGCTCCAGAGGTTAGTGGTGAAAGATCAGACCTAGGAATATAGCCAGTGAACAATACATCGTTCTCCAAATTATATTTTTTTATTGTTTCAAAAATTTCATTATATAGCCAGCCCTTTTGACCAACCACGACTAACTTGTGAGAAAATTTATCAGTCATTTTAAGCTCATTAAGGGCGCATATTAATGTTTCTAGATTTTTTCGTTTTTGCAATGTGCCAATGAAGATAATGTATTTTTCATCGTGCAAATTATATTTTGCACGAATCTCATTAATATCATCCTGCGAATTAATCTTAAATGCATTCCTATCATAGCCCAGATAAATGACCTTAACTTTATCTTTATGTATTTTGTAATGATTTAATATGTCTTTCTGAGTTGACCGCGAATCAGCAACTACAACATTAGCTCTTTCTATAGAAAGCTTGGCAAATTTTGTGAAAACAATACGATCCCACCAAGTAAAACAATCTTGTTGTGTAATAAATGAAATGTCATGAATTACAACCATTGATTTACATGGACAGAACAGAGGGCCCATCTGATTAGTTGATATGAATAAATCAGGCCTATCTTTCAAAATGTATAGTGGCAAAGTAATTGAATTCCACAATAAAAACATTAATTTACCACCCCAAATCGGAGAGCGTAATTTGCAAGTTTTTAATTCGAAATTATTTGGGACTTCAAAATCTTCAGGAAAATCAGAATATGAATACAAAATATACTTATGGTTTCCATCAGACTTTAAGCGTTCAATTAAATTTGAAATAAAAATTTCCGTGCCTGTTTTTTTGAGGTGTCCGATGCCTGTTACATCAATTCCAATTTTTAATTGCTTTTTTTTCATTTTTATGATTAAATTCAAATATGAACATAGCCATTTTACGAGGAGCCACAATCAATAAGTGGGAAATGCAAAACTACGAACCACTTGCAAAATATTTTAAAGTTGAGGGAATTTATGCAAAGCCCAATCTTTTTGATACGTCAGCAATAAAATTTCCTTTAAAAAAATTTTATTCGTTAGCCAAGCCGCTTAATAATATAACATACGGCCATTATCTAGGGAAGATGCTTTTTGGCAATATTGATTATCCTTTTTTTCTAACTAATTACCTCAAAAAATTTGACATTATCAATACAATCGAAACTTTTTATCCTTACACAATTCAAGCATTAAATTCCAAAAAAAGCAACCCTAAACAAAAAGTGATTGTCACGGTCTGGGAAAACATTCCTTTTGCCAATGAAATGTTTAAAAAACAAATAGAAAACAAGAGAAGAGCCATTGAAGAAGCTGATCATTTTATAGCTACAACCAAAAGGGCGAAGAATGCCTTAATTCTAGAAGGGGTTGATCACCAAAGAATAACTACCTTATATATGGGCATCGATACTAATCGATTTGCACCAAAAGAAAAAAATGAAGAGTATTTAAAAAAAATCGGATTTACAAATGATGATTTTATCATTTTGAGTATCGGCCGCTTAACATGGGAAAAAGGAATTCAAGACATAATTAAGGCAGTCAAGCCGTTAATTGATCAAAATGAGAAAATCAAATTATTAATCATAGGCGACGGAGAAAAATATGATTATTTACAGAATCTAGCCAGCAAACTAAAAATATCAAAAAATATCAAAATAATTAAGCATGTTTCTTATTCACTTCTTCCGGAAATTCATAATTTGGCTGATGTCTTTGTACTCCCTAGCATTCCAACTCAAAATTGGCAAGAACAATTTGGCATGGTCTTTATCGAAAGCATGGCCTGCCAAAAACCAATCATTTCTGCCTTTTCGGGTTCCATTCCTGAAGTAATCGGGGACGCAGGAATACTTGTTCCGCCAGCAGATGTCTATAGCTTAACACAAGAACTTAAAAAATTACATAATAACCAAAGCCTTAGAGAAACTCTAGGACTAAAGGCCAGAAAAAAATCGCAAGAATTATTTAATTCTAAAAAAGTCGGACATAAAATAAAAAAAATATTTGAAAGGGTCTATGATTGTTAGAATTTATTTTTTAAAATTTCATTTACATATCGACGATCTTGCGAATTGAATATTCTAAAAGCAAATAAAAGAGTAGAAAAAACAATCATTGATAAAATAAAAACCAATATTTGGTTAAAGTCTCTACAGAGATAGACAGTCAGGCCAGTAATAATTACTATTAGAGCCAATCTTGCGGATTTAAATAGAGTTTTCGCATTAAATATTTTAAATTGCTTATTAACATAAAATAAATATAGTAAACTCAAGATGCCCTCTGTTGCAATGGTCGCCACTACAGCGCCAAGTACGCCATAAATAGGAATCAATAATAAATTAACAACGATATTTAATAAAGCACCTACGGCACTAAAGTAGGTGCCTATTTTTTGTTTATTTATAGAATTTACTATAGTGCCTAAACAAAAGTTTAAAAAAACAAAAACTAACACAATGCTCAAATATCTAAAGGCAGTAACTGAATTCATAAAATCCTTACCATAAACCAGATTAATAATAAAATCAGCCATAATAAAAAAAGCTAATACAAAAGGCGCTGAAGCAATTAAAAAATATTTCAACAGTTTGGAAGTAGAATCAGCAATTTTCTTTATAGAAATTTTAAAAAAACGAGACAAGGTGGGATACATGGCCAAAGCCATAACTGCAGGAATAAACATACAAGCAAAAATCAAATTATATGCAGCGCTGTACAGACCAGTTTCAACATCACCCCTCATCATCGATAACATAACTATATCAATTTTAAAATATATGATTATAAAAATATCTGTGATTACAAAAAACATACTGGCATGCAGGATTTTTGATAAAAAAGCTCGATCGAATTGTAATTGGAATTTTGTAAAATATTTTCTCAATATATAATAAGCAACACTTAAGCTAGCCAAAAAAGATAAACACGTAGCACCTACAATCGCTACAAGGCCCTTGTCCCAAAAGATAATCAATAATACGCACAATAACATAGTTATCTTTTCAGACAAAACAACAAAAATATTAAAATACATGCGCTCAAAAGCACGAAAAACTGAAAGGAATAAGCTCGTAAATGATCCGATGAAAAGCGAGCAACCAGCTATGATAATTAATAATTTTACCTCCAGCGGTTTGTCGATCAAAAAAGTTGTCAAGGTCATAACTACAAATAAAATTGACGTGATTAAGATCTTGAATGGGATTATATTCCCAATCAATTTCGAGGTCAGAGGTTTATTTCTTGATAGCTCTCTAATCGTAAAATTGTTGAGTCCAAAGTCTGCTATGATAGCAAAAAATACCACGAAAGAAAAAACAAAGCTGTAGATCCCAAAACCAGCCTCCTTTAAGTAGCGTGAAATTAGCACCGTAATTATAAATCCAAAACCCTTCCCAACTATTTCAGCAATTAAAAGCCAGAAGACATTTCTGGATATTTTTTTTGCAGTTGACATCACTGATTTCTTATTTTTTTCCTCAAAATTGATAAAGAGAGATAACGTTTACCTTCGCCACAATCATTGGCATAGGAATAAACCTGGATATTATCCAATTCTGATCGTTCTACATGTCTATCCTTTTGTGCCAGACAATAAATATTGTTGTTATCGATCTTAAGTGAAATTATTTTAAAACCAAAAATTTTAAGAAAGCTTTTTAATGTTTTCTTGGTATAACCCCACTTATGATTGCCAAAACTACCCAGATATACTTTTGAATTAAACATGTTTTCAGCAAAAATCGTATCAATAAAATTATGAAAACTAGTTCTGAAAAATAGCAATAGTATTTTTTTAAAATCTGGTACGAACAACTCTAATTTCCCGCCCTTTCTTAAAACTCTCGCCCAATCTTCCATAACCACATAACGAGAATATTTGTCAAAATGCTCTAATAAATCTTTGGCATAAATCCGAACAACGGAGTTGTCAGCGAATGGCAGGGGGTTCAAAAAATCATGAACCAAGTCAGGCTCACAATCGACTACAGCATCGATATTAACCCAGTCTTTAAACTTAGTTGTACCACAACCTAGGTGCAATTTCTTTTCCATGAGTTATTTTAAGCTATGTCATCTACTTTCCCACCACGCTAAAGAACCTTTGATCGTCATATCCAATTTAAAATTTCTTGTATGCCCAATCCCTTCCAACTTCCCGCAATCTCCCCTCAACTCCCCAATATCCACCGGCCTAAATTTATCTTTATCAATTACAACCTTAACATCTATGCCTACATTCTCAATCATCATATTCAACATTTCTTCAACCTTATAAGATTTCCCGGAGCAAACATTATAAATCTCATGCTTGCGTCCCTTCTCCAGTAATAATCGATAAGCTCTTACCACATCCCTCACATCACTAAAATCTCTCTTCGCTTCCAAATTTCCAACTTTTATCACTGGCTTTTGCAATCCTTTTTTAATCTCCGCCAACTGTTTAGCAAATTCCGGAATGACAAACTTAGCAGGCTGTCCCGGTCCAGTATGATTAAAGCTTCTGGCAACAACCCAATTTAAATTTTTATAATTTTGCAACAATTTTTCCTGCTCTACTCGTGATTTTGCATAAGGACTTTCTGGCGATAGGGGAGACCTTTCAGTTAATGGCAATTTTTTCGGCCTGCCATAAACTTCAGCTGACGTCACAATCAAAATCCTTGGTTTTAAATTAAACTTTGCAATAGCGTCTAGTAAATTCTTAGTCCCCTCAACGTTTATTTTTCTGCACAGATCAGGTTTATCCCAGCTGTCCTTAACTGAACTAAACCCAGCCAAATGAAATATAAAATCCGGTTTAACTTTTTCAATAACATCGTCAACATTTTTTCTATCAAGTAAATCACATTTAAACACATTAGTACCACCAGTTCTATCAATGCCAAATACTTCATAGCCATTTTTTTCAAGCTCTCGCTTCAAATACGGTCCCACAAAACCAGAAATTCCAGTTATTAAAGCTTTTTTCATTTATAGTTTTTTAAAATCAATAGAATTATAAGCTTGAGAATCCAATGTCAAAATAAATCTATACAATTGATTATTCAATCTAATAGTTGGCTTCAAGTACAAATTCCCAAAATATTCCCTGAACCTTAATAATTCCTTCTGTAATGATTTATCAGAATCATTGATCGTCAAATCTAATAATTCATATGCTCTTTCATAACAATCCAAAATATGTTCATAATCCTTTTCTTTTAGTAAATGCCTTGCCCTTGCAAACTCAGTCCCAATCATTAATATTTGCTGAAATCTTGGATATTGACGCCATTTTTTATTTGTTAATCCCTTATGCAATCTAATCATTTTCGTGAAATAAATTTATCAACCACAGCCTTAATTTGATCTTTGATTTTTTTACTATTAACTAACATGCTTCTATTTCCAAGAGCTGGTCGAATATTGATCAAAGATTCATAAATAATATTTTTATCATTAGGCTTATCAAAATAATAATTTCCACCCCATAAATCTAATTGCTTGGAGCCATTTTCTAATAACAACTGCTCTAAATCAGCATGCATCCCAGCATCAATAGCAATAACCTTTTTATGTATATCAACAACAAACTTAAGCATTCCCTTAAACAGTGGTTCAGCTTTTTTAGCTAACTCTTTTTCTGTTATTTTCTTCTTTACAATAAACATAAATAATATCCAAATATCTTAATATCCCAATATATTTCCACTATTATTCTTCAAACTCGCCAAATCCAAATCGCCCTTGCTTCCAAAATTAATCTTATGAAATTTTTTCAATTTATCAGATTTAATCTGATCACTCAATCTTTCTATATCAGCATCAACCATCATCTTAACCAATCCTTCGAAAGTAACTTTAGCTTTCCAGTCCAAAATCTTTTTAGCCTTGCTTGGATCACCAACCAACAAATCTACTTCGGCTGGCCTCACAAACCTTGGATCAAGTTTCACGTAATTTTTATAATCCAATCCAACATGCGAAAAAGCAATTTCACAAAATTCTTTAACTGAATGAGTCTCACTAGAAGCAATAACATAATCATCAGGCTTGTCTTCTTGCAACATTTTCCACATCATCTCAACATAATCTCCAGCAAAACCCCAATCACGCTTTGCATCCAAATTTCCCATTCTTATTTCCTTTGCTAAACCCAATTTAATCTTAGCAACTCCATCTGTTATCTTTCTTGTTACGAATTCTAAACCTCTTCTTGGCGATTCATGATTAAACAAAATACCCGAACAAGCAAACATATCATAGCTTTCTCTATAATTTACAGTAATAAAATGACCATAAACCTTAGCCACGCCATAAGGCGATCGGGGATAGAAAGGAGTTTTTTCGCTTTGCGGAACATCTTGTACTTTTCCAAACATTTCACTTGAACTCGCCTGATAAAATTTAATCTTAAGATTAACTTGTCTAATTGCTTCCAAAATATTAGTCACTCCCAAAGCAGTAACCTGGCCAGTTAGCATTGGCTGATTCCAGGACGTTGGAACAAAAGACTGCGCCGCCAAATTATAAACCTCATCAGGGCTAGACTGCTGCAGGGCTGACAGCAAAGAATTCTGATCAGTCAAATCTCCCTGAATTAATTCCAGCTTATCCATAATATGACTAATTCTCTCATTAGATTCCGTACTTGATCGTCTCACCATTCCAAAAACCTTATAGCCTTTCTCCAATAATAGTTCAGCCAAATAAGAACCATCCTGCCCAGTTATCCCTGTAATTAGTGCTCTTTTCATATTTTTTATTTCCTAGATAATTTATTAAATAATTTCAAAGAATTATAAATTACTTGATCCATGTTTAAATATTTATATTCCCCAAGCCTTCCAACGAAATAAACATCTTTTAATTCATTTGATAGTCCAGCATATTTCTCGTATAATTTTTTATTCTTACTTTGCGGAATCGGATAATAAGGCTCACCACTTGCCGCAGGAAATTCCTGACCAACCGTAGTTTTACTTATCTTTTGCCCAGTAGCATGTTTAATCTCAACCGATTTAGTATATTTATAATCATTCGGAAAATTTATTACGGTATATTCCTGATAAAACGGCTTATTATAAGTTTTCCACTTAAACTTTAAAGACCGATAGGGAAGTTGACCAAATTTATAATTAAAAAACTCATCAATGCACCCAGTAAAGATTAGCTTATCAAATTTAACCCTGTCTTTAATCTTTTTATACGAAGTTTGTAATTTTACTGTAATATTCTTATGTCCCAATATCTTCCTGAACAGTTCTGTAAAACCATTTTTCGACATAAACTGATACTTGTCTCCAAAATATCGATCATCTTTATTAAATCTTATCGGAATTCTCGCCGTCACCTCTGGTTCTAAATCCCTTGGATGAATTTCCCATTGTTTAAGCGTATATTTTTCAAAAAACCTTTTATAAATATCCCAGCCAACTTTAGAAACAACTTGCTCTTCAGAATCCTTTGGCTTTTTTATTTTAACCCGTATCTTATTTAAATAATTACTACATTCTTTAGAATTCAGATCTTTACCAAAAAACTTGTTAATAGTATTTAAATTAATCGGCAAATCATAAATCTTTTTATCAACACAAGCCTTAACTCGATGTTCGTATCTGCGCCATTTTGTAAATTGCGATAAATAATCAAAAACTTCTTTATATTTTGTATGAAATAAATGAGCTCCGTATTTCTGAATCAACACACCGGCTTTATCATAATAATCATAACAATTCCCACCAACATGATTTCGTTTATCAATAATTAAAACTTTTTTATTTAATTGTGAAGCTAATCTCTCTGCTAAAACACTACCTGCAAATCCAGCGCCCACTATCAAATAATCATATTTCTTCATTATCTAAGATTTAAAATTTGCCTCGACAAGAATTTCAGCAATTCTAAAGTCTTCCAGCGTGTCAACTTCGGTCCATTTTAATCCGTCGGTATCACAAACCTCAAAATCAACCTTGTCAAACATCAATTGGAAAGCATCTTCATAATATAAGTCAGAATCAGTCCTTACTACCTCATCAAGGCATTCTTTTAAGCAATTCATATCTTCTTTTGCGATCTTAGCAATGCCAATTGATTCACCGTAAGACTTATTAATATCTAATTTTTTATTAATATCAGTAACCTTACTATTTGTATAATAAATTTTCATACTCTCCTCGGTTAAGGTTTTTACATTGTCAATAACTAATGCTGAAGAAGGGATTGGTTTTAATTTTGCTAAAATTTTCTCATCATATACATCATCAGAATTTATTACAATAACGTCTTCATTTAAGTCTTTAACAGCCAAATCTAGAGAATAACAATTATTCTTAGTTGCATACTCCGGGTTGTAAATTGTTTTAATCTTTAAATCATCAATTTTATTTTTTAAAACAATGTCCTTAATCTCTTCTTCGGTAAATTTATGACCATGACCAGTCAAAACAACGATATCTTTTAGTCCATTATTAATACAAGTTTTAATAGTTTTGCTCAAAATAGTTTCACCGTCAATTTCTAACAAGCATTTTGTAATTTTGTTGGTTAGGGGCTGTAATCTTTTTGCAATTCCAGCTGCTAGAATAATTGTTTTCATTTTTTTAATTTAATTTTTATAATATAAATTACTATACTCAAAATAATTAATCCTAAAATCTCTAAAAAAGTGCTTAATAAAGTTATTTTAATTCCTAGTTTATTCAAAAAGAAAATAGTTAATGGCACTAAAGCAATCGATAAAGCAATTGACAATATAATTCTCTCAATAATATCAATCTCAAATTTCTCTTTCTTTTTATTATCAACTGATTTTGGTTTAAAAAAAACATAACTCCAGATTAGACCAGGCAAAAACATTACATATAAAACTCCAAAAACAATTCTGAAAGATTGCAAGACGCCGAGCCAAATTCCCATTATCAACGAAACGATTGACAAAATCGTTAAAATGATTAATATAATTATGATACTCTTTTTTAACTTCATTCTGTTATATTTTACACTCTTTTAACATTAAATCAACCCATAAAATAATTAATGAACTTTAAATAAATTATACCTAAAAATAAACAAAATGGCAATAAACAAAAAATTCAAAACAATCTCAATTCCTAAAACAATTTATGAGGCAACAGAAACCTATATTAAAGACAAGGGGTTCCCGTCAGTTTCAAGTTTTACCGCTTACATTTTACGAGAATATGTAAAAGGCGGAAAAGAGGAATTGAATGCAGACGCAAGAAGGGTCAAGAAGCGATTAAAGGAAATGGGATATCTCTAAAAAACTTATCCACAAGCAAACACTTGCTGCATTTTTTTAATGATATATAATGAGTTTATCATTACATATCATTAATTAACAAAACAAAAATGACACCTACTATTTTTATTCTTCTAGTCATCGGCGCTTTCATCTGCGAGTTCATTGATGCGTCATTAGGAATGTGCTATGGCACCATACTCGGTCCAGTTCTTATAGCTATGGGTTACGACCCTCTTGTTGTAATACCATCAATTCTTATAACGCAAGCCGCCGGAGGAGCTATTGCATCAATCTTTCACAATAAATTTGGAAATTCAGATCTATCTGTAAAAAAGGAAAATAAAGATTTAAAAATCGTCGCTGTAATTACAGGATTTGGAGTATTTGCCACCGTATTAGCAGCAGTCGTGGCCATGCAAATTCCTAAGGAATATTTAAAAACTTACATCGGTATCTTAGTTTTGATAATGGGAATAATTTTGGTCACAAAGGCAAAATTTAAATTCAGTTGGAAAAGAATGATCGGAGTTAGCTTGTTAAGCGCATTTAATAAAGGGTTGTCAGGTGGTGGTTTTGGACCTGTGGTAACCAGCGGTCAAGTGATCTCTGGCAATGGACATAAAAGTTCAATTGGAAATACAACAGCCGCCGAAGCGCCAATCTGCATTGCCGGTTTTCTAACTTACATTTTTACAAAAGGATTGACTGACTGGAGCCTTATAGGACCATTATTAATTGGATCAATATTAGCAGCTCCTCTGGGTGCATATTTTACTAAAAAAGTTAATCCCAAAATTTTAAAACCTGTTATCGGAATATTAGTTATAATCCTAGGTATTTGGACATTAGCAAAAACTTGGTTTTAATGAATCATTTCTGCTTGCCATAAAATTATTTTTCCTATAAACTAATTATATATCATTAACTTTAATCAATAAGTAAGTTAGAGTAAACTTTACTTATAGCTTACAGCATATAACTTACAATTAAAATGACACATCTAGACTATCTCGAAGCAAAAAGCATTTATATCATCAGAGAAGCTTATAAGCAATATCATGATGTTGCCCAGCTTTGGTCAATTGGAAAAGATTCCACAACGCTATTATGGCTGACCAGAAAAGCCTTTTATGGACAAATTCCTTATCCCGTAATGCACATTGATACCACCTATAAATTTAAAGAAATCTACAAATTTCGGGAAGAATACACAAAAAAATGGAATTTAAAACTTCTTATTACTCGCAATGAAAAAGCATTAAAAGATGGCATGGGTCCAAATTGCAGTGAAAAATTAGAATGTTGTAATCAATTAAAAACCGAAGCCCTTAAGCAAGCTATAGCCAAATACAAATTTAAAGCCCTTTTTTTAGGAATAAGACGAGACGAACACGGCATCCGCGCCAAAGAAAGAGTTTTTTCACCAAGAGATAAAAAATTTCAATGGAATTATAAAAATCAACCAGCTGAATTATGGGATCAATATAAATCCAAAAAAGAAGCAGAACAGCATCTACGCATTCATCCTATTCTAGACTGGACCGAAAAAGATATTTGGGCCTATATTCAACGCGAAAATATTCCAATGGTAAGTTTATATTTAGCAAAAAATGGCAAACGATTCCGCAGTATTGGATGCGAAACATGCTGTAGTCCAGTTGCATCAAATGCCGACACAGTAGACAAGATTGTCAAAGAACTAGACACCACTAAAATTTCAGAAAGATCTGGTCGAGCTCAAGACAAAGAAAACGTTTATGTCATGAATAAACTTCGCGCTTTAGGCTATATGTAAAATAATAATGATTAGAATATTCATATATTCTAATCATTTGCATGCATTCGTAAATTAGTATTATATTAAATTATTAAAAATACAATAACTATGCCACAAGAAAAAAAACATTTAAAATTCGTTATCACTGGCCACGTTGATCATGGCAAGTCAACTTTAATTGGTCGTTTATTCTACGACACAGGCTGCTTGCCAGAAGACAAAGTTAAAGAAATAAAACAGGTTTGTGATGAACTTGGTCGTGAAATGGAATTTGGTTTTGTAATGGATCACTTCCAAGAAGAAAGAGAACAGGGGATTACTATTGATACAACACAGACTTTTTTTAAAACTGATAAGCGTGATTATCAAATAATTGATGCTCCTGGGCATAAAGCATTTCTGAAAAACATGATTACTGGCGCTTCTCAAGCCGAAGCAGCTATTCTCATTGTTGACGCTAAAGAAGGAATTCAAGAACAGACTAAAAGACATGCTTACATTCTTAATCTTTTAGGTATTAGGCAAGTTATTGTTGCAATTAATAAAATGGATTTAGTTGATCATAAGCAAGAAAGATTCGAGGAAGTCAACAAGGAACTTGAAAAATTTTTATCTTCTATCAATATAAAACCGACCTACATCATTCCAATTTCTGCCAGCAAGGGAGATAATATTGCTAAAAAATCTCAAAAAATGTCTTGGTATAAAGGCCCGACGATTCTTAAAGCATTGGACACTTTTATCCCTTCAAAAGGAAAAATAAACGAACCCCTGCGTTTTCCAGTCCAGGATGTTTACAAAATAGGGGATAAAAGAATCATTGCTGGTCGTATTGAATCAGGAGCCCTTAAAACGGGCGATAAGATTGTTTTATTGCCATCAGGCAATGAAACAACGATTTCTTCAGTCGAAGAATTTAATAATCCATCAAAAACAGAAGCTAGCGCCGGAGAAAGCATCGGCATTACTCTAGAAGATGATCATTTCTTTGACAGAGGGGAAGTTATTTGTAAAAAAGAAGAAGCTCCAAAAGTACTTGATACTATCAAGGCTAATGTTTTTTGGATGTCACCAAAAAGCTATAAAAAAGGCGACAAAATTTTATTCCGATCAATTACTCAGGAATCAGAAGCAGTTATTGAAAGCATTAATAAAAGAATCAATTCATCTTCCCTAGAAACTATTGAAGAAGACGGCAATGAGATTAAAAATACCGAAGTCGGAGAAGTCACTATAAAATTAGACAAACCATTAGTAGTTGATGAATTTAATAGAATACAGGAAACTGGAAGGTTCGTTCTAGCTGATCAATACGATACAGTAGCTGGGGGAATTATTCCACTGGTTTAATATCAAATTAAAACAAACTTATGCTAATTATACTTGGATATGATGGGTTAGAATACGATTTCGTCCAAAAACACGATTTCAAAAATTTAAAACAACAATCATTTGGTAAAACGGATTTATCAGATTTTTCTCAACCCAGAACAATAGTAATCTGGTCTTCCTTTATGGCCGGAAAAAATTTGGAAAAAGAAATCCTTGCCAAGCCGGTTATGTGGGCATCAAAGCTAAAGCCACAAGATACATTTCTGAAAAATTTTAAATCTCATTTCACAATAGATGTTCCTGGCTTTTCATATATTAAAGAACAGCATGATTTAGAAAGAAAATTGCTCAAGGGTTTCTTTGATAAAAAAAATGATGTTAAGGCTTTTGATAAATGTGCTTTTGATCACCACAAAAGAATTAAGCAGGAATTTTTTAAAGAATTGGAATCTAGCAAAGAACTAGTCTTTGGCTATTTTAATTTAGCAGATCTTGTTGGCCATCTAAGCTTTGGCTTAAATGCCAAAATGAAAATAATTTATCAAGAGCTTGATGACATTGCCAAACAAGTTCAAGAAAAATATTCTGATTCAACTATTTTGATTATTTCTGATCACGGCATGAAAGCCATTGGCAAATTTGGTGATCATTCAAATCATGGCTTTTGGTCACTAAACAGAAAAGTTGACCTAGGCAATCCTAAGCCAACCGATTTTGCAAGTTTAATTAGCAAAAACTTTAAATCAGTCTAACAAACTAAACTCCTTTAGTTTAACGGCTACTATCGTCCATAGTAGCCGTTTATATTATGCAGAGATTCCATTAAATATGCCAAAGTAACAACCTTGCCTCATTCAAAAGCCTTGTTTATTTAATTTAGCGGAAGCGAGGCAGTAATCAAAAAAAAACCAGCCCAAAAACTGATTTATTAAAAATTCATCTCCCACTTTTTAATGTACTTAATGCCTCTCCTAATTCGATTTTCAAGAATTCCAAAACAAATACTAATTGTCCCACCATCTCCTCTTTTCCAGTAAAAATCAAATTAACTTGACCGCCACCTTCATAACGATCCAATTGTCTTTTCAAATAATCCATTAAATCAACGTCCACCTGCGAGGGTGTATAATTACTCGTCTCGCCTATTTCTAGCACATCGACAACAGCTAAAACAATTGGCCTCAAGATTAGAATTCTCATTTTCTCCCTCCTTTTTCACCTGCCAATCCGCAGGTGTTTATCTAAAGTGTTTACATTAATATAGCACATCACTCTGAGGCTTGCAATATTCGAAATTTTACGATAAATTAGACCTATGAAATCACCAATCTTTATCAAGATACAAAAAAGTTGTCTTAATAGGCTCTCTAGAACAATCAAAGAGCATAATTTAATATTTAAAAATCCATTAATTATTACTGACAAAAATGTCTTAGATATCGCTGCCAAGAAAATTATTAAACAATTCAAAAAACATTCTCTTTATTTAGCTAAAACTAATACATTTCAAGAAACAAAGAAAATCATTAATAAGGCCCAGAAAAATTCAAATGATTTAATCATTGCAATAGGCGGCGGCAAAATATTAGATCTCGGCAAATATGCTGGCACCGAAGCAAAGCTTAGATTCATCAATGTTCCAACAGCACCATCGCATGATGGTATCGCCTCACAAGTCGCTATCATCAAAAATAAAAAAGGAATCACAGAAAGCCTGGGGGTTAATCAACCGCTGGGAATTTTAGCAGATCTGAATATTCTCAAAAATGCTCCCAAAAAAATGATAGCTGCCGGAATTGCTGATCTTCTTTCTAATTTTTCCGCACTCCAAGACTGGAAGCTTGCCAATAAAGATAGGGGAGAAGATATTAACAAGCGGGCCTATAATTTAGCCGATAAAGGAGCCAAATTAATATATGATAATTATAAAGACAAGCCAAAAATTGATACGCAGTCAGACAAACTGCTTGAGCTTTTGGTTAATGGCTTAATCTCCGGCGGTCAAGCCATGAGCATCGCTGGTTCATCACGACCATGTTCCGGCGCTGAACATGAAATTGCTCATGCCATTGAGGCTCTACATCCTGACAAATTTATGCATGGTGAAGAAGTCGCTTTAGGAACAATCATAGCCAATAGAATCCGCAGCCAAGAAAATAAAACTCTAATAAAAATCTTTAAGCATTTAAACCTGCCCATTAAGTATCAAGACTTGGGTCTAAATAAACCACAAATTATTCAAGTTATCCAGCTTGCTCCTAAAACAAGACCTGGACGATACACAATTCTCGAAAAAAAGAAATTATCAAAAAAACAGATAGAAAAATTGTTGTAAATCTTTTCTAATAAAGCTATAATAAATATTGAATTAGTCAAAAATAAAAAAATTATGAAGAAAATAATTACACTAATAGCATTTATTTCAGTTTTATTTATTCCAAAGGCAATCAAGGCCTCGTCAATAATTGTAACAGCACCTAAAACCGGACAAAAAGCAATTATTAGAATTTTTAATGCAGAAAATAATAGATTAATAAGAAAATTTCGCGTCTATCCTAAAAGCTTTAAATCCGGAATTAATATTGCCGTAGGGGATGTAACTGGCAATGGCAAAGACAATATAATCGTTGCGCCAAAAACCGGTTGGTATCCAATTGTCAAAATATATACAAAAAAAGGGAAATTGCTAAAAAAATTCCCAGCTTATTCTAAAAAACACCTTGGTGGTTTAGATGTCGCCACTGGTGATCTTGACAATAATGGACAAGATGAAATTATCACTGGACCAGGCGCTGGCACACCGACAATTATAAAAATATTTGACAAACACGGCGGCCAAAAATTTACTCAAGGATTTCTAGCTTTCTCTAGATATTTTGTTAACGGCGTATCAGTAGCTAGTGGAGATATTGATCAAGATGGCAGAGATGAAATCATAGTTGGCGCTGGACCAGGCGGCAGTCCTCATGTCAGAATTTTTGAAAAATATGGACAACCAAAACCCAATGATTTTTTCGCCTTCAAAAAAACCTTTAAAGGCGGAGTTAATGTTGCTGTCGGCGATATGAATGGAGACGGACAAGATGTAATTGGTGCCTGCCAAGCAACTAATGGAAAAAAATGTAAAATCTACCAGTATGGAATTAAAAGCTCGCCAGTAAA
>JAUWOX010000055.1 GCA_030611905.1 bacterium | reverse complement strand
GATAAAATATAAAAACCTAAAAATATACGACGATTCTGATTTTTATATTTTTAGGTTTTTATATTTCTATCTCTATATTGACTTTTTTGGAAAAGTTTTATATATTAAAGGATGCTCTTTGACAATAAAAAAAGGTTCGAGGGGGTCTTTGATATGCCTGCAGGCAAGGGAGGAAGGCGATGCGAGAATTAACGAGTTGGATTTTTGTGTTGAGTTTGGTTTTTGTGGCTTGCGGGTCGGATCGAAGTAGAAGAGATTATCAACCATTTGGGAATGGATCAGAAGGCGAAGGCGAAGGCGAGGGCGAGGGCGAAGGCGAAGGCGAAGATGAATGTGTTTCTGAAGAAGAGATTTGTGATGGGGTTGATAATGATTGTGATGGTAGGGTTGATGAGAATTGTTCCTGTATTGAGGAGGAAACCCAACGATGCGGGACAACTGATGTTGGTGAATGTGAGTATGGAACGCAAACTTGTGATGTTGATGGAAATTGGGGGAATTGTGAAGATGATATTGAACCAGTTGCTGAGAGATGTGATAATTTAGATAATAATTGTGACGGAAGAGTAGATAATGATGTTCTCTTAACATTTTTTCGTGACAGAGATGGTGATAGATTTGGAAATCCAAATGACACCAGACAAGGTTGCCAAGCCCCTCCAGGTTATGTCGCTGACAATACGGATTGTAACGACAATAACAGGAATATAAATCCAAATACTCAAGACACTTGTGATCGTATTGACAATAATTGTAATGGACTAATCGATGAGGATTACAATGGTCTTGGCCAAGTTTGCTCTGAAGGGAATGGCGAATGTGAGCAGGATGGGGTGTATGTTTGTGTTGATGATGGTTTAAGTCTAGTCTGCGATGCCATTCCTGGACAGCCGGTAGAAGAAGAATGTAACGGTTTAGACAACAATTGTGACGGGGAAATCGATTGTAGTGATCTTGAAGGAAAAATTGTTTTTGTATCAGAGCGAGATGGCAATCCTGAAATTTATGTAATGAATGCTGATGGGAGTAATCAGAGAAGATTAACTAACAATTCTGCTAATGATGGGGAACCTGTTTGGTCTCCCAATGGAAGACTGATTGTTTTTTCTTCAAACAGAGTCGAAGAGTGGATCTACGATATTTATGTGATGAATGCTGATGGAAGTAATCAGAGAAATTTAACTAATCGTCCTGCTAATAGTGATTATAATCCAGACTGGTCTCCTGACGGAAGAAAAATTGTATTTGCTTCAGATAGGGATGATGGACAACACGGTGAGATTTATGTTATGAATGCTGATGGTAGTAATCCAAGAAATTTGACTAATAATTCTGGTCATGATAGCGATCCAGACTGGTCTTTTGATGGAACTAAAATTGTTTTAACGTCATTTAGGCCAGAACGGTGGGGCTACGAAATTTATGTAATGAATGGTGATGGGAGTAATCAGAGAAGATTAACGGATAGCACTATGAATTATAATCCTGCCTGGTCTCCTGATGGAAGGAAAATTGTTTTTGAGTCATTTATAGGGAATTCCGAAATTTATGTGATGAATGCTGATGGAAGTAATCAAGTGAATTTAACAAATAGTCCTAGCAATGAAGATAATCCTGCTTGGTCGCCTGACGGAAGTAAAATTGTATTTGCCTCATGGGGAAGGGAAAATAGACATTATGATCTCTATGTTATGAATGCTGATGGAGGTGAGCAAAGAAGGTTAACAAATGATCCCGGAGCTGATTTTCAACCAAATTGGAGTCCCTAACTTTTTGTTCTTTTTCAAAAACACTGCGTAAATCAAACGCAGTTTTTTATTTCGGAAATCAGAAGTTAGCAGTTGGCAATCGGAACCGACTTTTGATCACCGATTTTTGACTTTCTATGTTTTGTCACGATGTTGTGATAAATCAAAAAATTTGTTATTATGGAAATATAAATTAAAAATTCTAAAACTAAATTACAATTAATGAAATTATCAGTGATTATACCGGCTTATAATGAACAAGATCGGATTGCTGGGACTTTGAAGTCGGTAAAAAATTATTTAGAAAAACAGGATTATGATTATGAAGTGATTGTTGTGGATGATGGAAGTAAAGATAATACTAGAAAGGTTGTTAGAGAATCAGATGGTTTTAGATTGAATAAGGAAAGAAGAAATAGAGGGAAGGGCTATTCAGTGAAAGAAGGGATGCTAATGGCTGGGGGTGATTATAGGTTGTTTATGGATGCGGATAATGCCACAAAAATTACAGAGATTAAAAAGTTTTGGCCATGGTTTAAAAAAGGATATGACGTGGTAGTTGGTTCGCGTGATATGAAGGGTTCTAAGGTGGCCGTATCGCAGGCTTGGCATAAAGAGTTGGCAGGAAAGGCAGGGAATGTATTAATTCAGATTGTGGCTGTTTGGGGGATTCATGATACGCAATGTGGCTTTAAAGTTTACAGTAAAAAGGCAACAGAAGCTATTTTTCCGAAACAAAAATTGACTGGATTTGGTTTTGATATTGAGGACTTAGCTTTAGCTAAGAAAAGGAGCTTGAAAATAAAGGAAGTGCCAATTACCTGGCATAATGCTGAAGGAAGCAAGGTGAGTTTGAAGTCTTATCTGAATGTTTTTCGAGATTTATTTAAGGTGAGATGGTGGTTGTGGACTAGGAAATATAAAAGTTAATAGCTAATAGTTGCAGTAAGCTCTATTGGCAATTAGTTTTGTCTGCCGGTAGGCAGGTATTAGTAATTAATTAATGTTAGATTATTATATAGAATGGGTTAGGAATCTTCCTCCGGAAATTGCGACAGCTTTAGTAGCAATGTTGCCGATAGGGGAATTGAGAGGGGCGATTCCATTTGCCTTGGCGGTTTATGATATTCCATTCTGGAGAATTTTTGTGTCGGCCTTGGTTGGGAATATTATTGTAGTGGTTCTTTTATTATGGCTTTTAGAGCCAGTTTCTAAATTTTTAATGAAGCATTCTAAGCTAATGAAACGTTTTTTTACTTGGTTGTTTGAGCGAACAAGGAAAAAACATTCCAAGTCGGTCGAGCGCTGGGAGGAACTCGCATTAATTTTATTTGTAGCAATCCCTTTGCCTGGAACTGGTGGTTGGACCGGAGCATTGATGGCTTTTGTTTTTGGAATTTCGTTTAAAAAAGCTTTGCCTTTGATAATTTTAGGATTGATAATTGCCGGAGTGATTGTTAGCGCATTGAGTCTGGGGGTAGTGGGAGTGGCAAACCATATTTAATTATAATTATATGCGATCTATATTAATAGCAGGGAATTGGAAAATGAATTTAACTGTTGAAGAAGCTCGGCGGCTGGCTTTGGATGTGAGACAGGGCTTAACTAATTTGCCTGAAAATATTGAAGTAGTAGTATGTCCTTCGTTTGTTCATTTATCTGGAGTTAATTTTCAATTGCCTTCTAGTATAAATTTGGGAGCGCAGGATGTTTTTTGGAAAAGTAACGGGGCTTATACGGGAGAGATTTCTTGCGAACAGTTGTTAGATGTAGGTTGTTCTTATGTTATTGTTGGGCATTCGGAAAGGAGAGAATATTTAAAAGAAACTGATGTCATGGTAAGTAGCAAGGTTTTGGCTTGCTTGAAGCATGATTTGAGACCAATTGTTTGCGTGGGAGAGAATAAAGAAGAGAGAGAAAAGAAATTAACGGAATCTAAAGTTACACAGCAAGTTGAGTTAGCGTTTAAAGATGTGAAAAGTGGAGATATAGCTAAGGTCGATATTGCTTATGAACCAATTTGGGCAATTGGTAGCGGGGAGGCCGCTGAACCATCTGATGCTGAGGCAGTGGTAATTTTAATCCGTCAGGTTTTAAAAGGTTTATTTTCCGAGAAAGAAGCGGAGCAAGTTAGAATTTTATACGGTGGAAGTGTTAATCCGCAAAATATTGCATCGTTTGTTTTGGAAAAAGATATTGATGGAGCTCTTGTTGGAGGATCAAGTCTGAAAGCGAATGAGTTTGTAGGAATTGTTAAGCAGGTAATGAAGATTTAGTATTCGAATTATTATCTGAATTCTTACGAATTAAATCCAAATTTTACTTCGTTTGTTTTGTTTAAAAAAAATTAGTTAAAATAAAATGATTGTTTCTTCGAAGATTTTGTTGAAGAAGGCGCAGGAGAGGAAATATGCAGTAGGTGCTTTTAATACATCTGATTTGGAAATAACCAAAGGGATTGTATTGGCTGGTGAAGAAATGAAGTCGCCTATTATATTGCAGACTTCAGAAGGAGAGATAAAGCATGGTGGCATGGAAGTTTTTTTTGATACTCTGAAGAGCTTTGCTGAAGAAGCGAGCGTGCCAATAAATATTAATTTAGATCATGGTAAGAGTTTTGAAATGTGCAAATGGGCAATTGACACTGGCTATAATTCGGTAATGATTGATGGATCAAAATTAGAGCTAGCAAAGAATATCGAATTGACAAAGAGCGTTGTTGATTATGCGCATTCAAAAGACGTAGTTGTTGAAGGTGAAATTGGACTTGTGCCGACTCCGAAGAAAGGTGAAGATGTGGAAATTTTAAAAACTAATCCAAAAGAAGCTGAAAGATTTGTCAAAGAGACTGGAGTTGATTTTTTGGCAGTAGGAATTGGAAATGTTCATGGGACTTATAAGGGCGAGCCAAAGTTGGATTTTGGGCTTTTGCAGGAGATTAAACGAGTTGTGTCTATACCGTTGGTGCTGCATGGTGGTTCTGGTATTTCAGGGGAGGATATTAAAAAAGCAGTTTCTTTGGGGATTTGTAAAATAAATGTTAATACTGAACTTAGAGAAGCGTTTACTAAAACTTTGCGCGAGAGTTTGAAAGACGAGGATGTTGTTAAGCCTTATGATGTGATGGAGCCGGTGGAAGAGGCAATTGAGAAGGTTGTTAAAAATAAGATTGCGATTTTTGGTTCGGCTAATAAAATCTAAAAATGGGAATAAGAGAACATTTATCAAGGAAGCCATCAGACGAAGATCTTAAACTTCATGATTTGAATTTGGAACAGACGAAAGAGGGTGGTGGGATAGAAAAAATGTTGCTAGAGATGAATTGGGATGATGTTGTGAAAAAAATAAGATCTGAAAGGGGATTTAGAATAGTTTCTTCTGATTTGGAAGGCTATGCTATTTTGTTAAATCCTGATTTGAGGGAGGAGATAGGTTATAATCAGGTACAATTAGAGCAGCTTTTAGTGAATTATTATGGGGGGGATATTGACAGGATGCCTCCGGCTTCTCTTGGGGTTTTCTTTGGTTTTAAGATGAATAATCTAAGAGCTTTTGCAGCAATTGATACAGAAAAATATTTTGAGGCTTTTGAAAAAGATCTAGGGCGTTTTGATAAAATAGAATCATTGATGCAAATAGCTTTATTGAAGGTAATATTTCCAGAACAGGCGAGTGGATTAGGGGTGTCTGATGAGATGCGGAGTGACATTTTATCCGAGATTGAAGGCAAACATTTGATTATGAGGTTGTTGGTTTTGTCAGGATTGAGAATTGCGTCTTTTTTAAAAAAGGAGGAGGTAAGTAGGTTAATTAGCAGTAAGGGATTGATGGATCATTTGGATTCGATCAAAGATGATAATCTTTTGAGAATGGTGAGGTTGATAGCAGCTTGGGAGATCGTTACGGCTGATAAGATTGAGATAAGCGAAGAGAGAGGGTTGGTTGTTAAAAAGAAGGATGAGTTCAAGAGTCAGGGCAAGAAGGAGAGGCCGGTTCGTCGTAGTTTTTAATTTAAGGATTGAAGAATATGGGAATAAGGAAACATTTTGAAAAAAAAGGAGAACGAGATTTGAAGTTGCAGGATTTGAGTTTGGATGATGAGCGATCGGAGAGTGGGTTTGATATTGACAAAAGATTAACTGAAAAAGACTGGAAGGGATTTAGAAGCGAGTTGTCTGAATGTGTGGAAAGGGGTCGATGGTTTGGTTTTGCACGTTTAGCAGGTGATTTGGTTGTTCTTGATCGTGATAGAATAGCTGATTTTCTAGAAAAGATAGGAGATGAAGAATTAAAGAAGATGAAAGAAACATATCTGTCATTTGACTGGGATGTTGGTATGGACATGAGAACTTCAGATAGAGTTTATTTTAAATATATGGTTTTATTGAAGAGACTTTTTCCAGATAAAGATTTGGGCGATCTTATTCCATGGAAGGATGTCGAGTCGGTTTGGAAAAGAGGAAGGGATTTGTTGGAGGGGTTTTCCAGAACGGATAATTATGATCCTTTTGAGATTTTAGTTATAGCAAGGGATTTAAGAATTCTTTTTCCAGAGAGATTTCCTATTCCGGATTTAGTTTTAGATAAACAAAAATTGAAAGATTATTTGGATTCTGAAAAAAGCAGAGGTATGGAGCACTATGCTAATCGTTTAGCTAGTTTAAGAATTGCTTTTCCGGAAGTTTATAAAGAGGTAAATTTGATTCCTGCAGATTGTCGCACAATGTTAGCGAGGCTTGATGAGCAAGATAGATATTTTGGATTTGTCGATATGGCAGTAAATCTGAAAATTATTGAGGCAGACGAAGTGAAAATTACAGACAAAGGCTTGGAGTTGATTAAGAAAAAGGAAGATTTTAGGGCGGAGAAGAAAAAGAGGCCAGTTCGTCGTAGCTTTTGATTTATAAATTTAAGAAAATGGGAATAAGAAAACATTTTGAAAAAAAAGGGGAACGAGATTTGAAACTGCAGGATTTGAGTTTTGATGAGGAAAAGGCAGAAAAAAAGTTTAAGGTGGATGAAATGTTAACTGAAGAGAATTGGAAGAGGTTTCGGGAGCAATTGTCTCGGGATGTAGAAGATGATGAGTGGGTTAGATTTGCCAATATCGCAGGTCGTATAATTATTTTGTCTCGTGACAGGATAGCTGATTTTTTGAAGAAATTAGGTGATGATGAGTTGGATGTTATGAGAGCTGATTTAGAGTCATCGGACTGGTATATGCATAATGAGATCACTGGAAGAGATTTGCGATTCGCTTATTTAGTGAGATTGAAATTTCTTTTTCC
>JAUWOX010000123.1 GCA_030611905.1 bacterium | reverse complement strand
ATTAGGGCTAGATGTTATTCAGGGACTTAGGGGAGAGCCTTTTTTGAAGGGAGAAGTAAGATTGCTAATTGATCGTTATGAAATTAAGGATTGGTCCGAGCATCAGCTGTCTGGTGTTATTCATGTGAGGGGCCATAGAGGAATCGTTGCGATTCCAGCGGGAGTTCATGATTTTAATGTTTTCTGGTATGCTTTTGAGCCAAGCGAGAGCAGAGAGGATGATTATATGACATTTAGACATGAAGCCAAGGGGCCAATTATGGATATCTGGAGAAATAAAAAAGCAGCAGATGCAGAGAAAGTAGTGGCTCGTCTGAATGGTGAGCAGGGAGGAGAGCATGAGTCTGATGAATTGGTTGTTTAACCAGTTTGACATAGAAGACGATGCGGGATTGTTTCGACGTCTTTGGGCATGTTTTTGCATGGTGATCTTTCTTTATTTGGCGTTGCTTGAATCATCTGGCTATGATAGTCATGGTGGTTGATCTTTAGAGCTGATTTTCGGCTCTTTTTTTATTTGGAAGAATGGTGTAAAATAGAACTGAAGCTAACTTTTTTAATAATGTTTGTAGATTTAAAGTTGACGGTTTTAAATAAAGAGAATTGGCTAAAGGCTGGGATGGTTTTGGTTTGTTCGTTGATTGTTGGGATTTTGGTGAATTATTATTATAAAGAGGCTTTGGTTTATGTTTTGGGAGCGATTGTTTTTATTGGATTGGTGATGGCTATTTTGACCAAGCGATTCTGGGGGATTTTGCTGGTTGCTTTTTTTCTGCCGTTTGAGCAGTTGGGTTCGTTTGAAATAGCTGGGATGACTGTTCGGATTTCACAGATTTTTGCTTTGATAACTATTTTGGCTTGGATTGGGGTTTTTTTGATGACCAAGAGACATTTTGCTACGCGAAATCCTTTGATTGTGCCGATCTTTTTATTTTCTGGTGTATCTATCTTGTCTTTGGTTGGTGCGGTTAATTTGCAGCGTAGTTTGGTTGTATTGATTTTTATTTTGTTTGTGATGTTGATGAGTATTATGATCCCAAATTTGGTGCGGACGGAAGAGAGATTGAGAATGTTAATTGGAGTTATATTGTTGTCCAGTTTGGTAGTGACTGTTTTTGGGCTTTATCAATTTGTCGGGGATATGGTTGGTTTGCCTAAAGAGATGACAGGATTAAGATCTATTTATACTTCACAGGTATTTGGATTTCCAAGAGTGCAGGGAACATCGAGTGAGCCGCTTTATTTTGCTAATTTTTTATTAATACCGATTGGGTTGTGTTTGGCATTGGTGTTGCAGAGAAAGAAAGACGAGGCCTTGAATAAGAAGAAATTGATTGACGGTGGGAAGTGGTTGTATTACTACATTGCAGCTTTGTTGAGAAACAAATTGTTTATTTGGTTGGTATTGGGCTTGGCGGTGTTGAATTTGATTTTGACTTTATCTCGAGGTGGATTTTTGGGATTAGGTGTGATTTTGATTTTGGCCGGGATTGTTTATTTTAAATCGTTATTTTCGTTGAAACGAATTTTGATAATTGGTTTGATTGCAATTGTGGCGATAAGTTCAACTGTTTATTTATTGAAATTTACAAGGAAAGATCAGAATATTGATATATTCTTAGGACAGGCTACGGAATTTGAGGCAGGGGCGTCTATTGATGAGAGGTTTTCAACTTATCATATGGCTTGGGAGTTAATTAAGCGTAATCCGATCTTAGGTGTAGGGATTGGCGGTTTTGGGCCGGAGGTGGCTAAGGGATCGCATGTTGTGCCAAAAGATGGTTGGTTGATTGTTAATAATGAATATTTGGAGCTCTGGGCTGAAACAGGTATTTTGGGATTATTGTGTTTCGTGTTGTTGATTGGGATCATAATTGCAAGATCAATTAAAGTTTGGTTGAAGTGCAAGGATGTTTTTGTTAAGACGGTTGTGATTGGTTCGACTATTGCTTTTTGTGGTATTTTGGCGCAATATATGACTTTTTCAATTTTGTTTATTATTCATATTTGGTTTCTGATCGGATTGATTGTGGCGGCGCAGAATTTGGCGCTTAATTATAAAACAAATAGTTAAAATTTGAATTATGTTACCAATGTTAATGGGATTGATACTTAGTTATGGATATTTGGCCATTTTTGTTGGCGTTATTTTGGGTGGAGAAATTTTACTTTTGGCGGCTGGTTTTTTGGCGGCGCAGGGTTATTTCAGTGTTTATTGGGTGATATTCTTTGCAACACTGGGTGTTGTTTTAATTGATACAATATGGTATTTGGTAGGTAGATTTGGCGGGAAGAATATTCCAGGGAGATTGAGGAAATTTTTGATTGGAACAAAAGAGAAGAGCAGTGATGCGAATAAATTGTTAAAAAAACATGCGGGCAAGACTATTTTTTTAGTTCGTTTTGTCTATGGATTGAGGGCGATGGTTTTGATTTTAGCTGGAGCAATAAAAATGAATTTTTGGAAATTTCTGATTTTGAATATTGCGGGAAGTATTTTTTGGTCAACAATTATGACTTTATTGGGTTTCTTTTTTGGTGAATCGTTTAATATTTTGAAACAATATGTAAGAAATGGGATTCTTTTAGCGACTTTTGTTTTTGTGATTATGGTGACTATGTTATTAGTTGTGATGTTTACAAAGAAAAAAGTACAAAAGGTTGTGGTCGGGGAAAATAAAAATAAATAAATTGTTAAGAAAAAAAATTATGAAAAAATTTAGATGGTTATTTGTTGTTTTATTGCTGGTGATAATGTTTGTTTTGGGTCTAGTTTCTCTGATGGGGGATTCGGGAACAACTGATGAGGTAGCACATATTCCGGCTGGTTATTCATATTTGAAATATCGAGATTTTCGTTTGAATCCTGAACATCCGCCATTAATCAAAGTCTGGGATGCTCTGCCATTATTATTTTTTGATGATTTAAAATTTCCTTTAGATCATATTTGCTGGACAGAGGATGTTAATGGGCAATGGGAATGTGGCTGGGAGTTTATTTATAGATTAGGGAATGATGCGGATAAAATTTTATTATGGACTAGAATTCCGGTTTTGATACTGGCTTTGATCTTGGGATTATTTATTTATCGTTGGAGCAAGGAGCTCTGGGGATGGAAGGTGGGATTAGTGGCTTTGTTTTTCTATTGTTTGTCGCCTAATATTTTGGCTCATTCTAGATTGGTGACTACGGATTTGGGAGCAGCGGCAACCTTCTTTTTTGTAATTTATTATTTTTATAAGTTTATAAAAAAGCCGCAGGGATGGTACATATGGGTTGGTGGTGTTTTCTTTGCTATTGCGCAGTTGGCTAAGTTTTCAAATATTTTATTGCCAGTTTATATGTTGCTTTTGATTGTAGTTTTGGTTTTTGTTTGGCGGCCAAAAGAGCCGGTTACTTTTCTTTGGTATGATAAGATTAAAAATAAATGGCTGGCGAGGATTTGGTTATTTGGAGTTTCTTATGTTTTGATTTGCTTGATTGGGTTTATAATCGTAATAGGTGTTTATGCAATTTTCATTTCAAATATGCCGGTGGAGAAAATTCATGAGGCTATTAATGGAATTTTGGTTGAGGACGATCC
>JAUWOX010000016.1 GCA_030611905.1 bacterium | reverse complement strand
ACATTAATTGATTATCTTTAACGCAATCTATCATGGTCCAATTTTTATATTCACTGGATAATTGTTTGGCTTGTCTTTCTACTCTTTTTAAGAATTGATTGTTTTTTTCATGAATATCCTTTTTTCCTTTCAGATATTTTCTATTTAATCTTTTTTTATCGGTGTTTAATTCTAATATTTTTTTGACTGGAACGTAAAGATAAATAATTTTGTCTGGCCTTGGAATCTTGTTGACATTATATTCAAAATTATCGAGCCATTTGATAAATTTTTCTTTCTCTTTTTTTGATCTTATTTTAGCAGTTTGAAAAATGGTATTGGACGAAACATAGCGATCAGCAATAACAATTTTTCCTTTCTTCAACCAATTTTCCATCTTATTTTTGGATGCTAAGCGATCGTTAGCATAAAAGGTAGAGATAAGATACGGATTAACATCGTCTACATCGCCAAATTCACCGCATAAATACCGAGAAATCATTTTTCCATAGAAGGAATCATAATAGC
This sequence comes from bacterium, assembly GCA_030611905.1. Taxonomy (GTDB): domain Bacteria; phylum Patescibacteriota; class JABMPQ01; order JABMPQ01; family JAQVVF01; genus JAUWOX01. Next base: position 13,169 of record JAUWOX010000016.1, on the reverse strand, counting down.
GTGGAAAATCAATGGTTTCTACTTTATGTCCTTTTTCCTTGAGTCTTTTCTTTAATAATTTTGTTTGGGTTTCTTTGCCCGAGCTATCCGAACCGTCGATAACAATCAATTTTCCTTTGGGCATAAAATTATGTTTATATATTAGTTAATAAATTCAAAATGTTTTTTTAGATCCCGGCTATTTTGTTCAAAAATATAGGGTACATATTTCATTAGTAATGGAAATTTTTTTTGAATCATTTCATAGATTTTAGTACCGACATAACGATAGGAAATATGACCACCTGGATTAGCGCCTCGATAATAACAAAAATAATATAATTCACGGAGATTCATTTTCATTAAAAATCTTCTGGCATGAGCTTTAGTGGCAATATATTGCGCTTCGTTGGGAAATTTTTTGGCGATTGTTTTAAATGCTTGATCTGTTTTTTTCATGACTTCTTTATATTCTTCTTCAAGACCAGCTAGAACCATAGCAGTGGGGATGAAATAGCCGTGTCCGGTAGTAATCTTCTGGGTCACTAGAGTTAAAATACGATTACGCTTAAGGTCATAATAAGCGCCCTGGTCAATAAGAACATCGAAAGTAAAATAAGGTAATTCCAGCTCCCGCAGGGGCTTATCATGACTTTTTAAGCCTTTTAGTGCTTTGTCAAATAATTTTTCTTGTTCTTTCAGATTTAGTCTCTTGGCTTTTTGATAAGCTTTTTTGAATGGAATATTGGAATAATGATACAGAATTCCGGCTAGTACTTTTTTTTCTACATCTTTATCATAATCCACTAGTTCAACGATTTTTTCCCGACCTAGATATTTTTTTTCTGAGCCCAAGGTTGTTTTAACCGTTTTTGGTAATTCTTGACTAGTCCGTATCAAATAATCATTGGGATCAGCGTATTTAACCAAGGTTGGAGTAACCGATAAAGCAACGGGTTTTAATTTTTTGGCAATACTGCGGACTTCGGGCAAGGGGTTTGAAAACCATTTGGTAAGAGCATGCTCGTAAGTTCTAGCATTAGCAGTCATGCCCAAATTAGCAAAAACCGCATTGGGTAAAAGATAGCGACAGACATCAATCCAATGAGAGCGCACTCGCAGCTCATGCATTTTTTCAGATTCTCCTTTTTGCTTTGGATATAACTGATGAATAACTTTCTGAACCGGTTTAATGCTTTTTTTATAAAGCTGAAATTGAGTCTTGACGGTATTTTTAAAAAGTTTTTCTATCGTTTTTTGCTTTTTGAATTCCTTGGGATAATAAACCCTGTCTTCATCATAGACTTGATAGCGGGAAGATTTTTCAGTATATGAAGCAAGGCGGCTGGATTGAATAGCTTCAATAGCTAAAAGCGAAACATTCTCGATAGCAATGCTAATAGTGGCGTGTTCAGCGACTGAGCCATGACCATAACCAACGACCCATTTTTCATTAAATTTTGATGACTTTTCTTCAGTCAATCCTTTGGCGATTTCTTTGAAAGATTTCGGTGAGCGCGAACATTTAGCAAAAGTAACCGCCTTGATTTCCGGCGTTAATCCCTCCAATGCATAAATTTGACATTGGTTTTTCATTTTTTTAATTTATTTTTTATATTTTTACTTTCACTCCCGGTCCCATTGTGGAGCAAACTGTAATATTTTTGATAAAATTTCCCTTTATTTTTTCTGGTTTTAATTTTTTCAATTCTTCTAAGAAAGCTGTCAAGTTTTTAGTTAGTTTTTTTTCGTCCAAAGAAGATTTTCCAATCATTAAATGAATAATTCCATTAGAATCGTTTTTAAAAGCGGCTTTGCCAGACATTAACTCTTTGATTGTTTTTTCAGGATCTGGTGATACGGTTTGATTTTTAGGTGTCGGCATTAATCCCTTGGGGCCCAAAATTTTGGCGATTTGGCCAAGCTTGGGCATCATTTTTGGTTCAGCTACTGCAATGTCAAAATCTGTTTTTTTGGTTTTCTTGATTTTATCAATCAATTCCTCCCCGCCTGTTATTTCTGCTCCAGCTTCTTGACATTTTTTCTGATTGTCCTCATCGACAAAAGCTGCAATTTTAATTTTTTTGCCTGTAGGATTAGGGAATTTGATTGTTCCTTTGACATGTTGATCTGATTTAGATATATCTATTCCTAATCGAACATGAACTTCTATAGATTCATCAAATTTGGTATTAGAGATCTCTTTAACTAAAACAATTGCCTCTTCTGCAGAGTATCTTTGTCCTTTGACTTTATTTCTTAATTCTTGATATCTCTTGCTGCGCTGGCGTGATTTCTTTCCTTTTTTGTACTTCTGAGACTTTTGTTTTTTAACGACTTCTTTCTTTTCATTCTCGTCCTTGACTTTTTTTTCTTTCTTGTCTGCCGGTGTCCCTTTAGAGGCGGTAGCAGATGGTTTTTTGGATTTCTCTTTGTCTTCTTTGACTTTTTCTTTTGGCATAATGTTTGTATCTTATGTATAAATAGTTAAATTTTGTTCTAAAATTTGATTATTTTACATAAGGTTGTGGTAAAAACCAGATAAAAATCTGTCCCACATTATTTTTTAGTTTTCTTAGGAAAATTTTAAACTATTACTGTAATTGAATTGGTTAAAAGTAAGGCAAAAGCTACGACCGCTTCGGCAGTTGCAAACAGCTGTACTTGATTTAAAAGCGCCCCATAAGGAATTAGATAGAACACGTTGGGCATGAATTTGTAATGTTTCAAATTATTTAATTCTACTACATTGGATGAAAAAATCAAGAGTAGATTAAAAGCTATCAGGAGAGCGGCTAATTGAAAAGATATAGCATTGCCAAAGGCTAGGGCGAGGGGCCAGCCAGCAGTTCTGAATACTCGGTCTAAAACAGTATCGAAGAAAATTCCAAAGGGAGTTTTCTTTCTCAAATTTCTTGCATATGAACCATCGATAAAATCCAGTCCATAATCTACGGCGATAAAAATTCCCCCTAAAACTATATGCCCGGTAAAAAAACAATACAGAACTGCTACTTTAAAAAAAAGAGCAATAAAAGTGATCTTATTAGGAGTCAAATTTATTTGCTCTAAAAATTTATAAAATGAAATCGGGAGAACTTTGTCGGTGTATTTTTTTGTTTCTCTTATTAACATATATACAATACGAATTTACGAACAAATGCAAATAATAGTGACGAATTAAGATTTTACTTTAATGCCCATGTTTTTGGCAGTTCCTTTAATAATATTCTTGGCTGTGTTAATGTCATCAGTATTTAAATCAGGCATTTTTTTCTTGGCAATTTCTTCAATTTGAGCTTCGGTTACTGTTCCGACTTTTGTTTTATTAGGTTCACCGGATCCTTTTTCAATGCCAGCTGCTTTTTTTAATAATTCTGCTGCAGGAGGAGTTTTTAAAATAAAATCATAACTTCTGTCTTCGTAAACAGTTAATTCGACTGGAATAATGTCTCCACTTTTGTCTTTGGTTTGTTCGTTGAACTTAGTGCAGAACTCCTGAATATTTAATCCATGTTGACCTAAAGTAGGCCCGATTGGAGGAGCAGGATTAGCTTTTCCGGCTGGAATTTGTAATTTAATAATTGTTTTTACTTTTGCCATTGTCTTGTTATTTATTCCATTTGTTATTTGTTATCAGAAACAAATTAACAAATGAAGCTGTTCACCATTTATTCTTTTGAATACCTAACCAAAAACCGATGTGATTAATTAATATATGAAATAATGGAATAGTAATAATTAAGAAAATATAAACTGTCCAATGGGGGCGAAAATACAGTGAAATAAAGATTAATGATCCTAAAATAAAATCGAGTTGGTCCCATGGTATAAATTTTTCGCCAGGCTTGATATTAGACTGACGCTTAAAGAAGCTTTCTACCGTATCCCCCACCATGGCTCCCAGTCCAGATAAAAAGCCCAATATTATAAAATTATATCCTTGAAATGGGAAAATCGTCCAGTCTTTAAAAAAATCAGTTTTAAAATACAACAACGCTTGGATCCCAGCTATAATTATTCCTAATAGACAAGCGGCGATATATCCTCGCCAAGTTTTATTAGCGCCAAAAATTCTTTTGCCATTAAATTTTCGACCAAGATCAAGAGAAATAGCAAGAAATTTAAAATGTTTTTTGACAAAAACTGGCGCCATATTAGCAAAGCTGGCGGGCAAAATAAACCACAGGCATTGAATAATAAATAACATTATCTATTATATTTTTTTAATTTGTAAAAAATCTAATTCTACTGGCGTCTCGCGACCAAACATATTAACAAGAACTTTAACGATTCCTCTTTCTTCATCAATCTTATTAATTTTTCCGTCGAAATCTTTAAATGGGCCATCGATAATTTTTACAGTTTCGCCAACAACAACATCAATTTTGTATTTTGGCTCTTCAACTCCCATTCTTTTTTGTAATGATTTTATTTCTTTTTCAGAAACTGGGGTTGGGATAGTGCCTGAACCAATGAAGCCGGTTACATTGGGTGTGTTTCTAACAACATACCATGACTCATCAGTAACAATCATTTCGACTAGAACATAACCAGGGAAGACTTTTTCTTCAATAGTCTTTCTTTTTCCATTTTTGATTTTAATTTTCTTTTCTTTAGGAACAAGGACATTAAAAATCTTATCCTGCATATTCATGGATTCGATTCTTTGTTTTAAATTTTCAGTAACATTTTCTTCGTAACCAGAATATGTATGTAGAACATACCACTTACATTCTTTTGTGCCAATTTGTTTAGGCATATATTTAGTTCAAAGTTAAAAGTTTTAAATATTAAACAACTTTTTCTAGGATTCTGGAGAAGAAGAAGTCAAAAATTCCTAAAAAAGCAGATGTGGCCAGAGATACGCCAATAACTATTAAAGTGTGGCGAATTAATTCCTGCTTACTCGGCCAGACTACTTTTTGAAGTTCTTCTTTTGATTCCTTAAAATAAGTAGTAATCTTGGTAAAAAATTCTTGAATTTTGTTCATAGTATTTGTTTTATAAAAAAACAGCGGTTGGAGCCACTATTTTTAATTTGACTCCATTATATATTTATTAGATTGACTTGTCAAGAGATTTTTGCTAGTATTGATTCAGCACCTTAGAGCGGAAAAAGAAAAGGAGGGTGCGAGATGAAAAAGCTGGCCTTAGGCTTGATTTGCCTATTAAGCATCTTTCTGTATGAAGAGACTGGCACTGCTTTTCAGATGGCCATGGGTCGGTATGATACTGTAGTAATGACCGTTCGTTGTCATGAAAGTTTTGAAATAGCAGATGCAAAATTTCTAGTATTGAAAATGGAAGTGCCCGTTGAATGTGACACCTTGCTTGGATGTTGTCCGGGAAGAGACTGGTCAATGTGTTTGGATCCTGATGAAAATATCAGAGGTTGTATTTCAAATGATTTGGGAGGAGAATGCTGCTGGATGCAAGATTGGACGAAAGATGGTGCTCCGATAAAAAAAGCTTGCGAAGATCTTTTAAGACTGGAAAAACTTAGGCGTCGTATAGTTGTTCTGTGGTAATTTGAGAGAATCTTTCTCTCTTTTTTTATTCGGAAAATTCGTGGCCAACGGCATTCGTAAAATTTGGAGAATTAAATGTCTAAATTTTTAACATCTTTGGCATGGGTTTGAATAAAACGCTTTCTTGGCTCGACTTCATTGCCCATAAGAATATCAAAAGTTTCATCTGCTTTGGTGACATCTTCGACCGAAACCTTGAGCATAACACGGCTCTCTGGATCCATGGTCGTTTCCCAAAGCTGTGTTGGGTTCATTTCTCCGAGACCCTTATATCTCTGAATTGAAAGATTAGCTACTTTCTCTTCTTCGGGCAGATCTTGTCCAATTTTTTTAACTGTAAAACCTGCTTTTCCAGCTTTAGTGTTTTTATCTGATTGCTTAGACATTTCTTCAATGACTTGTTTTTTATCTTCTTCCGTATAAGCATATTCCATTTTTTTTCCTTTTTCGATTTTGTAAAGCGGCGGTTGGGCGATATATAAATATCCTTTTTCGATTATTTCTGAATAATAACGATAGAAAAATGTTAAGAGCAAGGTTCTAATGTGGGCGCCATCAACATCAGCATCGGTCATTATAATTATTCTGTGATAGCGAAGTTTGCTGATATTCTTTTCTTCGCCAACTCCCATGCCCATAGCAATAATAAGAGCCTTGATTTCTCTTGAAGACAGCATTTTATCGATACGAGCTCTTTCAACATTTAAAATCTTACCGCGAAGAGGTAGGATGGCTTGAAATTTACGATCACGGCCCTGTTTGGCCGAACCGCCGGCAGAATCACCCTCAACGATGTAAATCTCGGATTCTTCCGGATTTTTTGATGAACAATCTGCTAATTTTCCGGGAAGAGTCAGGCCCTCCATAATGCCTTTGCGGATAATTGTGTCTTTGGCTGCTTTAGCGGCTAACCGCGCCTTGGCAGCTAAAAGCGTTTTGGCCATAATTTGTCGTGCATCTTGAGGGTGCTCTTCTAGAAAGGCAGAAAAATATTCTGAGACTACTGAACCGACTAAAGGACGAACTTCGGAATTTCCTAATTTTGCCTTAGTCTGTCCTTCAAATTGTGGATCAGATAATTTAATAGAAATAACAGAAGTTAAGCCTTCGCGAATATCATCTCCCGTAAGATTAGAGTCCTTGCTTTTAAGAAGATTATGCTTACGAGCGTAATCATTAATTACTCTAGTAATAGCTGCTCGGAAACCCATTAAATGGGTGCCACCTTCTTCGGTGTAGATATTATTGGCGAAAGACATTTCAATCCCGTTGAGTTCTTCGGTATATTGAAGAGAGACCTCAACCAAAATGTTTTCTTTTTCTTTTTCAACGTAAAATGGATTTTCATTAACTATTTTTTCTCCTCTATTCAAGTATTTTACATAAGACAAGATTCCTCCTTCAAAATAGAAACTTAGAACTCGTGGAATTTTTGGAGCTAATTCACGCCCTTCTCTCTCGTCAGTTATTGTAATCTTTACCCCTTTTGTAAGATAAGCTTGCTGTCTTAAATGGGTGATAATTTTTTTCCAAGAGAATTCTATTTTGGGGAATATTTCTGGATCAGGTTCAAAAGTAATGCTAGTGCCAGTTTGTTTTGTTTTTTTGCTCTTTTCTAATTTTTTAACGGCTTTTCCTTTTTTATATTCTTGGGTCCAAACATAGCCTTCTCTTTTAACTGCAACCTCTATCCATTTTGATAAGGCATTGACTACGGAGACACCAACGCCATGGAGGCCTCCCGATACTTTATAGCCGCCTTCTCCAAATTTTGCACCAGCATGCAGGGTCGTCATAACAGTTTCTACTCCTGATTTTCTAGTGGTTTTGTGCTTACCTACTGGAATGCCGCGACCATCATCAGCAATTGTAACTTTATTATTATTATGTAAAATAACCTGAATATTTTTGCAGTAACCAGCCATCGCCTCATCAATAGAGTTATCAACGACCTCCCAAACTAAATGATGCAGGCCATCAATGCTCGTGCCTCCGATATACATCCCGGGTCTTTTACGAACTGGTTCAAGTCCTTTCAAGACAGTAATTTTTTCAGTTCCATAAGTTTCTTCGGGACTTATTAATCCAGTTTTTTTAGTAGTTTTCTTATTCTTTTTGGGTGCCTTTTTTGGAATGTTTTTTCGCTTTTTCGGAAAAGCTTTTTCGTTATTTTTCTTGGCCATAATATGAAAATTAGTTATTTTTTATAACATTTTTATTATAACAAAATGAGTATTTATTGCAATACGTTCTTGGAGTCGTTTGTGATATTTTCCCCTCAAATAAGGGAAAAGCTCTATTTTTCTTGACAAAATTTTATTGGTATGTTAAGATGAAAAATCCAGAAACTGACGGTTCTTTGTCAATATTCGCTAATGGAGGTGGAACCATGTCTGGAGCACAAAAGATTTTTGTGCACGAAAGCACTTTAAGCTTTGCTTTGACTGATGAAGAGAAGTTAGCTAGAATTGATGATCTAAAAAAGAGGCTTGAAGATGCATCGAGTATTATTTTGGTAACACATATAAATCCAGATGCTGATGCTATCGCTTCGGTTGCCATTTTCGTCTGGAAGATGCTTCCAAACTGGAGAGACCTGCCTGGAACTAAGCTTTCTTTTGTAGGAATTCCTCACAATTCTCGCCGAGAGGCTGATGGAAAACGCTTGTACGATTATTACCCCGCAGAGGGTGAAATCGTGATTCATTTCGACATTGGGGATGAGTACGAGTTTGGTGTCTGTTATGATCATCACCACTTCAAATATGCCAAAGATGAACTCGAAGTCTGGTCAGCGACCCGTTTAGTGCATCATGACTTCTGGTTCCCAGGAGAAGATCCTGACGTTGATGTCTTGAGCGAAGTCGTAAACGCTCGAGATAACAACAGGCGCGTAGATATCTCAGAGGAACAGTTTTATAGAATGAGCCTTTTGTGGCGCATGTCCGAATATCTTTCCGGGCAAACGCACTTGGCTCGAGAAAATAATTGGTCCCAGAACGATATTTACAGAATGGGCATTGATTATCTTGACGGGTGGAGATGCCACCGAAGGCTGCATCGGGAATGCGAACGCATTATCACTGATGATTCCAAGATCTTTGACACTCCTGCCGGCCAAGTGCTGGTAAGCGCCAAGATTCTTGTTGATACAGGCCTTTTCAGGAATCATTTGAAATTAGGCTATCCGAATGTCAGAGTTATTGTTGGCAGATATATTGCTACTGATGATCGGGTCATGGTGATAACTTTCCCATACAATGAAACAAGAAGAATTATCAATGTTAGTGATTTGATTAGCAACCTACAGAAAATGGACCCACAAGCAAGGATATGGTGTCCTAGCGGCAGTATGTTCGCAGTCTATGTGAAGCAGACGACATGTCTAACTGTTGCTAGTGTGGCACAGGAAGTGGGAAGATTGATTTTTGCGAAAACAGAAGAGTTTGATGCGTTGTACAAGAAACCGGAAAGCAAACTAACTATCGCCGACGCGCAAGCTAGGATTATGGCGGAGCCGAATCCTACTAAGCGTCGTGAACTCATAGAGGCTCTTTTGCCTCAATTGTCTGATAGCGACAAATTAGAGCTTTTGACTCAGTTTGCCCTCTTGGCTTCTCATGATACTGACGAAAGCCATAGCGAAACTGATTGATCTTTAACCGACTTTCGAGTCGGTTTTTTTTATTTGCTGGAAAAATAAAAAATGAGTCTTGAGATAGCTCATTTTCTAAAAAAAGAAATTAAAATTTTCTAATTTTAGCACTAAACTTTTTTGTAATATGCTCAATAACCTTTCGCTGAATTTGTTGCACCTCTTTATCTTCAAGCGTTTTTTCTGAATTCTGATAAGTCAGATGATAAGCTAAATTTCTTTCATTCCCTGCCAATGGCTTGCCAGTATAAACATCAAAAAGTCTAATTTCTTTTAAAAGAGGCCTGCCAATTCGTAATATTTCTTTTTCTAGGTCTGCCGCTGGAATGGTTTTGTCTAGAACAAAGGCAATATCTAAGATAACTGACGGAAATTTTGGAATAGGTTGATATTTTTTTTCTGACTTTTTATTTCTAGCCAATTGTTCAATTGATAAATCGAAATAAGCAATTTTATTTTTTCTAATATTTAGTTTATCTAATATCTTCTGATCAATTAAGCCCAGGCTGCCGATTATTTTATTGTTGCTTTTTATTTGTACTGCTTTTTTCTCGGCATAGTATTCTGATTTATCTTCTAAAGATTCAATCTGATAATCAATATTTAATTGGTTTAAAAATGCTTCAATAATGCCTTTAATATCATAGAATATTTTTTCCTTGCGTCCATTGATTAACCCGGCCAAAGATTTAGATTCGCAATTTGGTTTGTGATAAATGTGGCCTACTTCGAAAATATTTGTCTCGGAAAATCTTTTTAAATTAAATTTGGCATTATTTATCAAATGTGGAAAAAGTGAAACGCGGAGATATTGCAAGTCCTTTGATTGTGGATTCAAGACTTTAAGATGTTCCTCCAGATTTAAATTGCATTGCCGTAGCAGTCTTTCAGAAACAAAAGAATAATTAATCATTTCGGAAAAACCAAATCCCTTGAAGATATCACGGGTTTGTTTTTCTAATTTTAAATCCGGCAAAAGTGAAATTGGCTTTGACTGCTGCGTTAGAGCTTGGGGTTTAATGTTGTCATAACCATAGATTCGAGCGATCTCTTCAAATAAATCTTCTTCCGCATGAATATCCATACGAAACCAGGGAACCTGAACTGACAAGATTCTTGTACCAGTAATTTTAAAATCCAAAGACTTAAGAATTGATTTTGCTTTGGTTAAAGAAATTTTCGTTCCTAAAAATTGCTCAATTTTTTGGGGATTAAATTTAATTTTAATTACTTTTTGTTTAACTGGATAAATATCCGTAATTTTGCTGGCTATTTTAGCCTGGCAGATTTCTTGGAAAAGCTGAATAGCCCGATTAAGAGCGTCTTCGGGTAATGTTGGCGATAAATTCTTTTCAAAACGCATAGATGCTTCAGAATGAAGGCCTAGCTTTCTAGCAGTTTGGCGAATCGAATAAGCATTAAAATTGGCTGATTCTAAAATAATTGAAGTTGTTTTTTCGCCAACTTCTGAATCAGCCCCTCCCATAACACCGGCGACAGCAAGTGATTTTTCTTGGTCGGCAATAACCAGCATATCAGAATCTAATTTTCTGTCTTTCTGATCGATTGTTTTAATAGCTTCTCCTGACTTAGCTGCCCGGATAATGATTTTTTCTTTTATTTTACCAGCATCGAAAGCATGAAGCGGCTGCCCTATCTCCAGCATGACATAATTAGTAATATCAACAATATTGTTAATGGGGCGAATGCCAATAGCAGAGAGACGTTCCTGTATCCATTTTGGAGAATTAGTAATTTTTATATTATCTAATTGAACAGCTATGTAACGGGGACAAAGTTTTTTGTCTTTGATTTCAACGTCGATCTTTTTATCTACAGATTTGATTTTTATTTTTTTAGGAAGTTTTAATTTTTTACTTTCTTTAGCTGCGATTTCCCGAGCAATGCCAATGTGGGAAAATAAGTCTGGGCGATGGGTTAAGGATTTATTGTCAATGTCAAAAATCATATCTAAATCAAGTATGGAAGAAATTTTTGTTCCATTTTTTACATTTTTGTCAAAAAAATGAACATTTCTTTTTTGATCAAGAATTCCTAATTCAGAATTCAAGCAACACATGGCGTATGATTCTATATTGCGAATTTTTATTTTCTTAATGTCTAACCCTGTTGGAAGTTTTGTTGGAGCGATAGCAATAGGAAGTTTGTCGCCAACTTTGAGCTCAATAACTTGACCAAAAATTAATTGGATAATTTTTTTGTTGCCTATGTCAACTTGAGCGACAAATAATTTATCTGCATTAGGATGTTCTTTAATTTCTTTTATCTCACCAACAACGATATCTTTTAATTTTTGACTGGGATCTTCTATTCTCTCAACTTCAGCAATCGACATAGTCAAATCTTCCGCAGTCTTTTGCGGATTCTTTATGTCAACATATTCTTTTAACCAATTGACTGATATTTTCATAAAATTAAAATTGATTAACAAATCTTAAATCGCCGGACATGAATAATCTAATATCACTAATATTATATTTCATCATAGCTAGACGCGTTAAGCCCATGCCAAAAGCAAAACCAGTGTATTTGTTCGTCTCATAACCTGCTGATTTTAAAACATTGGGATGAATCATACCGCAAGGAATCAGTTCCACCCAGCCGGTTTGCTTGCAGACCGAACACCCTTGCCCTTGGCAGATAGAACATTAAAAATCTAATTCAAAACCTGGTTCAACAAATGGAAAATATCCTGGACGAAGACGGACTTTTATATTATCTTTTTTAAAATAAGCTTTTAGAAGTTCTTTCATGACATAGATTAGATTGGCAACGGAAATTTTTTCATCAACTATAAACCCCTCGCATTGATGAAAGGTGTGTTCATGGGAAGCGTCTGTGGCTTCGTTGCGAAAACAACGGCCGGGAACTATAACGCGGAGGGGTGGTTTCTTCTTCTCCATTATCTTTACCTGCATATTAGAAGTGTGGGGGCGCAAAACTTGCTTGTCTTTTAATTCCACTTGATCTTTTGGATTTTCAATAAAAAAAGTGTCATAACTATCCATAGCGGGATGATCTTCAGGAAAATTAAGAGATAGAAAATTGTAATGAAGATTAGTTAACTCATTTCCCTCATGAACTTCAAAGCCCATAGTTTTAAAAATTTCTTCTACTTCGCGGCGGACAATGGTAATCGGATTGAGATGGCCAACCTTAGGTTCAATACCTGGCAGAGTAACATCGAAAGATTCAACATGCTCTTGATTTTTTAATTCATCTAATTTTCTATCTAGAGCTTGGCTAATTTCTTGCTTGGCTTGGTTGGCTTGAGGACCGATTTTCTTTCTTTGCTCAATCGATAGATTGGCCAAGTCTCGAAGAATTTTGGTCAATTGTCCTTTCTTTCGACTTAAATATTTGATGCGCAGACGATCAATATCGGCCGGTTTTTGGGCATTATTAATTTCTGATAAAGCTTGTTGTTTTGATTGATTTAAATTTTCCATTTATTTTCTTGATATGAAATAAAATTCTAATAAAACAATAGCTAGGACGAATAAAGCACCGTCCCACCAATTTAATAAACGAAAACCCTGAAGAACAAGCGAACCTACTAAAATAATCGAAAGTAAAATAGCTTGGCGGAATGATGGATTAACATGAGCGAATAAAATTTCATTTTTCGAGAACCAGACGCGGAGATAAAATCCTACTAGAGTCAGGGTACCTATAGAAGCGAAAAACAAACTGATATAAAAAGCTAAAAGCCCCAAGGCGCCGGAATTATAGGGGTTAATATAAAATAAGATTAAACCGAAAGCTAGCCAACAAACTATTGTTGAGAAAAACATTCCAAGAAGATAGGAGCGAAGAGTCATAAACTAAGAATTAAGAATTAAGAGTTCTGAATGTCGAATCAAATTCCAATAACAAATTACGAGACGACGTTAAATTGTTCATTTGTTAATTTGTTATTGATTCAGCATTCGGTATTCTAAATTCGTTATTTTAATTATACCGAAATAATATAATATTGTCTA
>JAUWOX010000030.1 GCA_030611905.1 bacterium | reverse complement strand
GGATGACGACTTGAAGACGAGACTGAAGGAGTCTGGCAAGAAAATCATTCCATCCGTGACCAACAATTTTGATAAAGACAGTAAGGGTACAAATGTGCTTTCTGACTGGCAAAAAAGACGTAAAAATATTAATGAGATAGTAAATGAAGTTAAAGATAAAAGTTATGACGGCATAGACATTGATTATGAAAATTTAGATGCTAAAGTGCGTGATGATTTTAGTTTATATATAACTACACTGGCAAAAGAATTACATAAGAATGACAAAATTTTATCTGTAACAGTGCAGGCCAAGCAATCTGATGACGAAGACTGGACAAGGGCTTATGATTTCGACAAACTTGGCGACGTGGCTGATCAATTTAGAATAATGACTTATGATCATTCGAGGCCTAATACAGTTCCGGGTCCTATTGCGCCGGTTAAGTGGATGGCCAAGGCAGTAACTTATGCTTTGTCAAAAGTCAAAGCTGAAAAAATTATTGTTGGTGTCCCCTTTTATGCTTATGACTGGTGCAATGAAGGCCAATGCGAAAATCGCGGATTAGTCTGGGAAGGCGTACAAAATATAATTAAAAAATATAATGTTGAAACAGTAGAATGGGACGATGAAGCTAAATGTCCTTGGTTTTTTTATAAAGACGATAATGATAATCCGCATACAATTTATTTCGAAAACGCTAAGAGCATTGAGGAAAAGATGAAATTAGTCAAAAAATTAGGAGTTTCTGGAATTGCCATCTGGAGATTAGGCAATGAAGATCCAAAATACTTTGATTCTATAAAAAATATTGAACAAGGTTCAGAAGACAACGTAACTAATATTAAAGTGGAACCATCGGATTCAGCCATAAAATTATCTTGGGAAAGTCCGTTAAATAAGGAGCTAGAAGGATATAAAGTTCTATTTAGAAAAAAGAACGGCAAGCTAAGAAAATTAAATGTTTTTGGCAAGACGGAAACAGAAATTCCTAACCTAGAAAATGGCCAACCTTATTATATTTCAGTAGTTCCATTGTCTTGGGATGAGTTAGTTGACGAAGGTTTTGATTTTGAAGAAGAGGACGAGTTTCAAGTAATCGCCACACCGCAAGATTTGGCTTTTCCAGGTACAATAAAAAATTTGAAAATTAATAAATTTGCTGACACGACTGTTGATTTATCTTGGACGGCCCAGGGCGATGATTATAAAGATAAATTAGCTAATGGATTTGATGTTCGTTATGCGGAATTCAAGATTGATAAAAATAATTTTAATTCGGCTTCGCAATATATAATCATTCCAGAGCCGCAACTGCCCGGAACTAAACAAGAAATGCAGATCAAGGGTCTAATGCCAGGAACCAGATATTACTTCGCAGTTAAAACTCTAGATGAAGATGAAAATCCATCAATAATTTCAAATGTTGTTTTTGCTGATACTATCGATACTATTCCGCCCAAAGTTCCAGCCAAGCCTTTGGTATTAGGCGGTGACGGCAAGGTGGAAATTAGCTGGAAGACTAATGAAGAAAAAGATTTAGCAGGTTATAAGATTTATTACAAACAGGAAAAAAGTTATTATAATTTTTCAGTGGTTAAGCCAAGTTCAAATGTAGTTCAACTAGAGAATCTGGAAAATAATTATCATTATTATGTTTCCATATCAGCTTTTGATCATAGCGGCAATGAAAGTGTTCGGACTGGAGATGTTGAAATAGTGCCCAAGTCTAATAAGACCTTTGGTAGAGTTAATGATGGATTGAATCGTTCGACTGAAAAATTAAAAGCGGCTTCTATGATTTTCGGCAAAAGACTGTTCTCTGCAGGATCAGTGCCTTATTTGGTAATGTTTTCTATCATAATTATTAATCTATTTATTTTTGTTGGATTTAGAAAAGAGATTAGATTCAGAGTAGAAGAAGTTTTTGAGCAAAGTCATAAAAAGCAAGCGAAAAAACCGGTAAAAAAAATCCGATCTAGTGTAATTGATTTGAGACGGAAATAATCGGTTATCCGTTATTCGTACTGACAACTGATAAAATAGTTGACAAAGTAATTATTATTCGTTATACTCTAATATTGTTCATTCCGGGCAAAGGAGGAAAAGAATGCCTGAAGCAAAACGCAAAGCAGATACACCAAAGAGAAAAGCTTGGTATGGCGTTGAGTCGGTTGAAATTGTGAGAGATTACAAAGTTGGCGGGCAGCATCTTTTTAATATTAGGCGTCCATGTGGCACAGAGGTTTTTGATGTTCGTCCCGACGAACTTCGTTTTCCCAATGATGTTGAACAGATTTATGTTTGGAAAGATCCAAAAGGCCGTGAACGTCAAGTGGTTATTGCTGGACAATCTACGAATGATGATGGGGAGGTGCTCTTTACGATTTGTTTGCCTTCGGGCGAAGTAAGATCTGGCATTCCTCAAGATCAAGTTGAAATTCGTAAAATTGATCCATTTCGTTCTTGATCCGTAACTAGTTTACGGATTTTTTTATATCAAAAAACGGCTGTTAAGCCGTTTTTATCTATTAGCTGTTAGTAATTGGCTATTTTTTACTCGCCGCTTTGGCTCCTTTTTTCTTGTTTAGATATAAAACGACGAAGAGAGTAATAGCAACTATAACGACAACAAGAATAATGACTAGAGCAACAACATTATGAACAACTGTGGAGATGAGAATGGTGATAATAGTTAGAACTAATGAAATTATAAAGGTGATAACTCCGATAATGGCTCGACTGGCACTACCCAAGAATGGCAGAAAGTCTAAAACAGTACTGACCGGACCGAAAATAGCTGATAAGCCAACCCACATTAGAACAAAACCGACAACACGGAGAATCCAAGTCATAACATTATGTTCGGTTTCCATAGAAGAAATGGCTGCTTCGCGCGTACCAGTGTACATTCGGAACAATTTATTATCATCTTCGTCATGATAAGCGACTAAAGTGTCGTCATCTAATTTGCCAAAAATAGTTGCTTTCTCGCCTGGTTCAATGACTTGATAACTGATGCGCGAATCCCCTACTTGTGGCGAATTTGAAGTGCCTGTGCCGATATAAATATAATCATTTTCTAAGCGGAATCCTGGACTCAAAGTTATATTTTGATCATCAAGCTGAAGATTTTTGTATCCTGAAAGCATGAGGTCCGATGTATCAAGATTATATTCTCCTATTTTGGCAGCATCAGAAGTAAAAGTCTGGCTAGGTATTGATTTTTTCGGATTTTCATGGCCGGCAGACTCCTTAAAGCCGCTGGAGCTCTCTGGATTTTCTGTCCAATTGGTTGTGTATGAATAAGTTGTTTCGGTTGTTTCTGATCCGCCGGTGTCAGTATGCGAACTAGTTTCGGTTTCTTCTTCCCAAGCATACATTTCGGATTTACGGCTGACTGAAATATAATCACCTGTTTTTAAAAATTGATCATCGCCTAATTTTTGTTCGGTCTCGAGATTGCCGGTGACTGAAACAAGCTTGTCATTTGCTGAAGAATTTATTGTCTCAGCATTAATTTCTTGAGCTGTTTCAGCTATCTGTGATAAATCAACACGGCCTTCGTTCCAATACAAAAGGACGAAAGATCCAATGAATAAAAGAATTCCAATTAAAACTCCGCCGATTGAACCAATGATTCTTGATCCAAAACCTTGACGAGATACTTCGGTAAATTGATCTGGCATATTGTTTAGTTAATTAGTTTTATTAGTTTATTAGTAATTCATGATTCATATTAATTATAGCATAAAATTAAGCAGCTTTCTATAGTTTAACGGCTACTAACGACGTTAGTAGCCCTGCCTGCCGATAGGCAGGGCATGCAGACGCTTGAATTCCTTATTTAAGGGAAAATATGGAAACGGCTATTATCGTCGATAGTAGCCGTTTATTCAAATAAAAAAGACAGGTTTTTCTGTCTTTACAATGTTCAGGATTTTATCGGAGGGCTTTTTCTCCTTGGTCGGGGTTAACAATAACGAGTTATATTTTCTCCGTCTATTTGATGCTGCATTCTTTTGAACTCCCTGATAAAGCCAATGATGGCACCTATTAAGGCGGGCAATCCAAAAGCGAGCATGGTCTGCAAATGACTCAGAGGGGATATCGTTATTTTCAGCGCGGGGGTTACAAATTCTGTTACTATTACGGCAAACACGATTGCAATCATGAAACCGAGACAAGCTCCCACAAACGCACCAACTATTCCTCTGTCAATCTTTCTTTTTAGAGGCGTACACATGGGTCTTCCTCCTCTTCTTCCGTGGTGAAAAGACTAAGTTTCCAGACATTTAGCAAACTCTTCGAACAAAGGATTCTCACGCCAAGATTCTGTCTTGACGCAGTGGGGGCAAAAAGCACCGACTTCTAGATGTAGTCTATAATAATCAAGTTTATTTGGATTTTTGACTCTTACAGTTCGAATGGAACCCCTCTTTTGACAGTTGTTGCATCTCTTCAGGAAGATTTTATAGAGAGTATCTAGAAAAAGAAGAATGCCAAGAATGATTATAATACTGCCTACTATGAAATGATTAGTACAGGGAGGAATATATTCAAATATAATTAATAAACCTACAAAAATGAGACCTAATTCAAGAATAGCGGCTAAAACCAGAATGGTCATCGCTTTGCCTCCCTTGCGGTTGTTAGAGAACGCAACATTAATATATTATTTTCTATACTTTTTGTCAAATATGTTGTTGACAATTCTGTTAAATAATGATAATCTTTTTTAATGTTCCTTATTAGGTAATATTTTAGAGGCTATTGGAAATCCGTTTAGAATAATTCCTTTGCTAGAGTTAATCTTTGCATATGACGAAGAAGAACTGAACGACGAAGAATTGAGTGGTGATGAAGAAGATCCGATAAGTGCGGTCTATCTTATCGAGCAAATGAGTCATTTACAAATAGCGCTTCAGGAATTGCAAAAAATACTTGTCATCTAGAATGGGCTGAAAGACTTTATCAAAGAGAAATTGCTAGAAGAATTGTTCGTATTTTGTCTGAATTTCCGCCTGACGAATATCAAGCTATTGCTACACAAGCACAAGAGCGAGTTAGCTCGCAGGAGGAAACATGAACGAGGTAAGTAGACCTAAAGCAGACAAAATTGTTGCTACTGTTGTAGCAGAGTTAACTGTACGATTTGGTGAGGCGAAAGGTTATAATATTGTTACTTTGCTCTGGAGACGTCCTGAATTTGAACATTCTATGCCAGCGCATATGGGACGCGCAGTGCAGGGGGCAGTAGATCGTGGAATAATTAAAAGACATGGTGAACTAAGGGATCTTTCGTATAGCTTGACACAAGCTGGTCAGCAAATGCTAGATGCAAAGAGCGCTACGTCTGCAGGCGATCAGGGTCTAAAATAGGGGGCTCCAGCTTCTGAGCCTGATCAGCCATGCCCTGGCAAGTCTGATTCAAGACCAGATGATAAGCTAGAGCTTGCTCAAAAACTTCGGGCTTAAAAAGCAATTGAAGAAATAGTTGCTATTTTGAGAGGGTTTCCAGCTAGACAACACCAAGATATACTTGCAACTGCTCTTGAAATAGCAAGGGAGTCGCAAGAAGGTTGAACCTTAGAGACGAAAGTCTCTTTTTTTTTATTATTTCTTTTTATTTTTTTTCTGGCTTGACAGCTTTCAACCAAGTTTGCGTATAGTGCCATAAACATAGGCATCGGTTCTTTGCTTGCCAAAGTCTTTTTTCTTGGCTTGCTTTCTTAATTTTTTTTCAAGATCTTTGGGCATAGTTTAATAATAATTAATAACATAATAATAAGATTGACATTGTGATTCATTTTTGTTTATAATGATAATGGCTCTTTGACAACGAGGAGGGAGGAGCGATATGTCTAGCGGAAATCCGTCATTAAAAAACCCGAATGAAGAAAGAATACAGGGCCTTCATGCTGAATGTGTTAACCTGGTTTTAGATGGAGATACTAAAGGATTTGAGCGGAAAAAAGCACAGTTGGCAGAGCTTGGAGCGCCAATAGGCACAGAACAGGAACGTTTGTATAGAAAACGGCTAGCTAGAGTTCTTGATGGAAAAGTATAGGATTAGTTCACCAAGGCGGTGAAAAAGGAAGGCAATATGACTGAAGCGCTTAAGTGTTTTGAGCTATTTATGGCGACGTTTGGATTTCCCCTTTTGATGGTTTTTTTCATCGGATTGGGTCAATATGTGCAAGAGCTTGTGCCCTTAAGAGTACCTCACGAATATACAAACAGAGACATTGCGACTAGAAATATTGGCGGCGCTTTACAGTGCTTAGTTCCTTTTGGTTTAATTGTCATTTATGTCTTGTGGATGAACGGAGCTCTTTCGACATAGACCTCTATCTTTAGGGGTTTTTTATTTTGATTGACATTATAATTTATTTTTGCTTAACTGATAGTAGCACTTTAACAGTAGAAGGAGGGGCGAGCATGTGCCAGTGTAAAAAGGTTGATAGTAGTTCTGACAAGAACCCCTTTTGTCCTCCAGGAGGAACAGTTAATAGTATTAAATTTACTTGTTCATGTGGACAAATATGGATGCAATTCAATAGTCACTATCATCTTTGGCAAAGAGTAACTACCCAAGAATTGAGAGACTTTTTGAGGCCTGACTAGATGGATCATCCTGCGCATTAGTTTAATATCGTTATTTATCTAGACCAGACATGGTCTTTTTTTTTAAGCTTTTTTAATTTTTTTTCAGGCACTTGGGCATAGTTTATTCTAATAACTAGATTTGACAAAATGTTTTTTATAATATATAATTCACTGATTGTGAATGAGCCAGGAGCAAGGAGGTATAGCCATGGCAGATCAGGAGCATAGATATGAAGCTGACAACAGGGTAAAATGGGATATGGATAGGGGTGGTTATTTTTTGACTAGTCTCATTGCCAAGCACGGTAAAGGACCATTTAGAGTATCAAGAGTCTGGGATGTGCCGACGAGCTGCAACTGTGGCAAAAGATCACATGATCCTCATCACAAGCAATGTGGGATTCATGCTAGAAAGGATGTTGGACATTCTCAATTTGTAACAATCGAAGTGCCTGATGGCCGTACAAAAGAGTTTTCAGGCGCGTGGTTTGTACCTTGCGAATAGCCTCTGCTAGAGATAACGGGGGTTTTTTATTTTGTTTTTAATTTGTGGGTATAGATAGTATGCGGCCAGGGCTGATAAAATTATGAGCATGGCAATGCGATGATTGGTTCCTGCTTTGGGAATTGAAGTTAGGCCCATGCTGGGATTAATAGAAAATTTGCCGGCTTTAACGTCAGTATCAAAACGAGGCATCAGACGATAGCCAGTAGAAGTTTGGCCGATGATTCCTTGATATGTTATCCATTTGTTTTTTTCTATGTCTGGCTTGGCAATACCAGTTTGTTTTTGTAGATAGGTTTTAAGCGTACCGGAACCGTCATTGATATAAGAGATATTACCTGATGAGCGTTCTAGCTGGCCGGATGCTAAAACAAGCTTGCCTTCTAAAGCTTCTCCCACTTTGCCGGTTTCAATTCTAACTGGAACGATTTCTTTATTATTAGCTAAGACTTTGATATCTTCTGAAGATGAAATTAGAATTCTTTTTTCCTGAGAAGCTTCTGATACTTTGCCATTAACTTCTATTTCATCGCCTAATTTAAGATCTGGAAAATCTTTTTTAGATGAATAAACTTGAATGCCTGAAGTTGAATCTTGGATATAAAAATATGATTCAGATAGAACTTTTGGCGGAGCTGTAATAATACCGGCGGTTTTGACTTTGTCATAACGTTTTTTAGCGCGGACATCTTGAATTGATAATCGCGGAGCGGAAATTAATTCTTGCTTGTCATTTAGATTATTATCTTCTGAATCTTGTTTTTTGTCGTCTGCCTCTTCTTCTGTTTCTTGAACTTTATTGGCTTGACCTGGAGTTGGCGTAGTTGTCCAATGCCACTTGCCATCATCTCCTAGAGCATAAGAGGAGCCTTCTTTAGCTGTATCATCAAAGTGTATTTCTTGAGCAACTTTTTCATCGGGCCAGATTAAGCGAGCAGATTCATCGGAATTATTAAGAGATAATTTTGTTTCACCGCGGTAAAAAACATGATATTGCTTTGATTTTATTTTAAGATGCTCTTCAATTTGATGCGGTTTTGATCCGCCTTCTATGTCATCAATATACCAGTAGTATAAATCAATTTCATTACTGCCCTTATTGTAAACTTCAATATATTCTCCCTGATCATCTGTGTCTGATCCTTCTGGATTAGGGAGGATTTCTGTTATTACAAGATCCTTAGAATATGGCCCTTGAGGAATTTCTTCTTCATTTTCATCTGGGCTGTCTGATTCTTGTGATTTTTGTTTGATAGTGACCTTGAGAGTGTCTTGATCTTGCTCTTGGCCATCGCTGACTGTTAAAGTTACAGCATAAGTCCCGGCTTTATTATATTTATGGCTGACTGGATTGCCTGTTGTTTGTGAATTATCTCCAAAGTTCCATGTAAAACTTAGAGTATCATTATCTTCGTCTGACGATTTAGAGCCATTAAGGGTGAACTTATCCCCCACATAAGCAGTTTGGTCACTACCGGCATTTGCCTTGGGTGCGTGGTTTAAAGCGGTAATAGTATTGGCTAGGTTCGGAGTTAGGGTAGTTGACCATTGCCAAGAATCGTTAATTTTGTTGTAAGATTGGCCATCTGGAGCAGATTCTGTGTATTCAACTTGATCTAAAAGATTTTGATCTGGCTGGAAGAGTTTGGCAGAATCACCAGAAGAATTATTAAGCGCGATTTTACTGGTGGTGCGGAAAATTACAAAATAACCAAAAGCTGTGATTTGGGTTGAAGGAAAATCATTGGAATCAATAGTGTAGCGGCTTGTTGAATTATCACCGAGGATCCAATTATTAAGCTCTACTGCTTGGGAAGAAGTGTTATATAATTCAATAAATTCATTATCTTCTGAATCAGACGGATTAGGGAGAAGTTCGTTTATTATGATCGAACTGGAATAAGTCGGTAGAGTTATGGTCAAAGGGATATTTTCTTCGGCTACATTACCAACGGAATCTAAAACTCGAACAGGGATTTGATATTCCCCTGCTTGAACAGAATCGGGAATTATGAATTGGGAATTGAAGTTTCCATTTCCAATATTAATCATTTCTTGTTCTAGACCGCCTATTCCTGATAAATTAATAATTACTTGATCTATGTCATTGGCTCCGTCTGAATCGCTGACCTGGACTTGAAAATCAACCTGAGATTCGGGTGAGATCGAAGCTGGCAAAGCTAAAGCAGAAATAATCTCCGGCGGCTGATTAGGCTGGCTGTTGGCAGTGCCTGGCGAGCCTAGGGATGTCGAACCAGCATCAAAATTAATTGAATCAAGAGCGGTATGCCAATTTTCTTCTTGCGTGCCGTCGCCTGGAATTATATTTCTTTCCATGGATTGCCAAACCGTATCTTTAATATAAGAACCAGCTAAAGGGACTCCTGTGCCATCATCAGCAGTATCAATTAAAGTTCCGCCTGAATTCCAAGTATTGTCATAAAGTTTTATTTGTAAATTAGAATTAGCTAATGACACACTTGTGCTTTCTAAATCCGGCTTAATATTTAGCTCGGAGCTAGTTGAAGTTTCAGCATAGTTGGAAATTAAAAAATAATTGTTTGCTGGAATAATACTGTTTTCCGGAATTGTTAACATAAATATTTCTGTTCCAGAGCTTTTTCTTGTTATGTCCCAATTAGAAAGATCTGTGTCTTGATCAGTGGTGTTTTTTAATTCAATCCATTCATCAGAAGATGAGGTGGAAGTTCCCATCCATA